>DASTLD010000364.1:0-8696 GCA_035715345.1 Longimicrobium sp. | reverse complement strand
TTCATGGCCGGTGGCTATGGCGCGGGGGATCCACCCGATCCCATCCCGAACTCGGAAGTGAAAACCCGCTGCGCGGATGGTACTGCCGGGGCCACCCGGTGGGAGAGTACGGCGCCGCCGGCCTGTTTAGCAGAGAGCCCGCTTCGATCATCATGATCGGGGCGGGCTCTCTCGTTTTTGTATCTCACGCAGAGCCGCAGAGGACGCAGAGAACAGACTGGAGAAGCATCTCTTCCTCCGGCAGTTCTCCGCGTCCTCTGCGGCTCTGCGTGAGGCATCCTTCTTTTCCTTGCGTGCCTCCGCCGCACCGGGGTAGATTCGCGCATGGCCGAAAGCGACGAGAAGGTGGGCACCCGGGCCGGGCACGTGGCGCTCGTGGGGTACCCGAACGCCGGCAAGTCGTCGCTGATGAACCGGCTCCTGGAGCAGAAGCTCAGCATCGTCACGCCGCTGGCCCAGACCACCCGCGAAAGGGTGATGGGCATCGACACGCGCGACGGCGTGCAGATGGTGTTCGTCGACACGCCCGGCCTGGTGGAGCCACGCTACCTGCTGCACAAGGCCATGCTCCACGCCGCCACCGAGGTCATCGACGACGCGGACGTGGTGCTGCTGCTGGTGGACGCGGCCGCGCCGCTGCCGGAGTTCGCGCCGGACGTGATGGAGACGCTGCGGCGCGCGTCGAACCTGCTCGTGATCGCCAACAAGACGGACGTGGCGCGGCCGGCGCAGGTGGCCGCGGCGCGCGCGTGGGCGGGGGAGCGCTTCGGGCGCGAGCCGCTGGAGGTGTCGGCGCGGACCGGCGAGGGCGCGGAGGCGCTGCGGGCGGAGATCGCCCGGCGGCTGCCGGAGTCGGAGTTCCTCTACCCCGAGGACGACGTCTCGTCGCAGCCGGTGCGCTTCTTCGTGGCGGAGCTGGTGCGCGAGTCCGCGTTCGAGCTGTTCGAGCAGGAAGTGCCCTACAGCATCGCGGTCAAGGTGGACGAGTTCCGCGAGGCGGCATCGCCCGTGTACATCCGCGCCACGATCTACGTGGAGCGGCCCACGCAGAAGGCCATCCTCATCGGGCGCGGCGGTGCGGCCATCAAGCAGCTCGGCGCCAGCGCGCGGCACAAGATCGAGGAGTTCGTCGGCGGGCCCGTGTACCTGGACCTGTGGGTCAAGGTGGTGCCCCGCTGGCGCAAGGACCCCGTGGCGCTGCAGCGCTTCGGGTTCAGGATCCCGACGGAACAGGCGGAACCGTGATCGAGCCCTGGCTGCTAGAACTGCTGGTGTGCCCCAAGTGCAGGGGCGAGCTGCGCTACGAGCAGGACCCCGAGTCGCTGGTCTGCGAGGCGGATGCGCTGCGCTACGAGGTGCGCGAGGGCATCCCCATCCTCCTGATCGACGAGGCGGTACCGCTGGACGGAGCGCCCGCGTCGCCGCAGGCCGGATAGCACGCTTTCTCCTTGCCGCGCGCGGGTTTGACAGCCCCGCGCGGCCCGGATAGAATCTCCCCCCTCTCCCGCACCCGCCCCCCGGCCCCGGTCCATGGCCCAGCGCGTCATTCTGCACTTCTCGCCGCACGGCCGCGCCGCCCCGCCGGTGGTCGCCGCCTTCGCGGACGAGCGCGGGCTGCCCATCGTGAGCGTGACGGGGGCGGACGACGTGTACGCGCGCGTGGGCCGGGCCTATCCCGCCGCGCTGATCGTGGACGCGTCGCCGCCGGCGGAGCGGTCGCTGGAGGTGTGCGCCGCCATCAAGCGCGAGCCGTTCACCTCCGTGGTGCCCGTCATCATGTACCTGTCGCAGAACGGCGGGCGCGACGACGCGGCGGCGCTGGCGCTGGAGGCGGGGGCGGACGAGGTGCTGAGCCAGACGTTCAGCGCGCGCGAGTGTGCGCTGCGGCTGCGCATGGCGCTGCGCCGGGCGGAGCGCGACGTGAGCGTGCACCCCACCACGCTGCTGCCCGGCACGGTGCAGATCGAGCGCGACATCGCAGAGCGGCTGCGCTCGGGCGAGAAGTTCGCCGTGTGCTATGCGGACCTGGACCACTTCAAGGAGTTCAACGACCGCTACGGCTACAACAACGGCGACCGGGTGATCCTGATCCTGTCGCGCGTGCTGCGCGACGTGGTGCGCGCCTTCAGCCCCACGGCGTTCGTGGGGCACATCGGGGGCGACGACTTCATCTTCAACGCGCCGCTGACGGACTTCCGCCAGTGCTGCGAGGAGGTGATCGGCGTCTTCAGCGAGCTGATCCCCCTGCAGTACTCGGAAGAGGACCGCGAGCGCGGCTTCTTTACGGGCAAGGACCGCCGCGGCGAGGTGTACGAGGTGCCGCTGATGACGCTCTCCATCGGCGTGGTGACCAACGAGCGGCGCGACTTCGTGCACACGGCGCAGATCAGCGAGCTGGCCACGGAGATGAAGGCGTACGCCAAGACCTTCTCCGGCTCCGTCTTCGTGGTGGACCGCCGGCACGGGCGACCGCCGCCCTGGCAGGAGCAGGAAGAGGCGGAGCAGCAGGCGCAGGAGGCGGCCGAATCATGACACGGCACACGCAGGGTGGGTGAATGAACGTCCAGTGCACGCACTGCAGCACCGTCTTCCGGGTGGACCCCCGGAAGGTCCCCGCCGGCGGGGTACGGGTGCGCTGCTCCATCTGCCGCGGCGTCTTCGAGGTGCGCCCGTCGCAGGCCGAGGCCGCCCCCGCGCCTCCGCCCGCCGCCGCGGCACCGGCCGCGCCCGTCGCGCCGCCCGCGGCGGCCACCGCCGTGGCTCCCCCGGCGGCGCCCGCTCCCGAGGCGCCTCCGGCTCCCGCGGCCCAGCCGCCGACCGCTGCTCCCGCACCGGCACCCGCCGCACCGCCGGCAGCGCCCGCGCCCGCCGCCGCTGCGCCGGCTCCCGCGCCGCCCGCTCCCCCGGCTCCGCGGCCGGCGGCCCCGCCGCGTCCGACGGCCTCGTCGCCGTTCGGGTCGTCGGATCCCAACGCGAAGGCGCGGCGGCTGGCGCGGGCGCTGGTGTCGGACATCGTCACGTATCACCCGGAACGGCGGGACGAGGCGCTGCGCAACGGCACGCTCAAGCGCGAGTTCCTGGACGAGATCAAGAAGAGCTGGGAGGAGTACGTGGGCCAGGTGGGCGCGGAGACCGCCAGGGGCACCACGCACTTCCGCGACGCGCTGAACGACATCCTGGCGAAGGGGCAGGCGATCTTTTAGTGCGTGAGTGCGGAAGTGCGTGAGTGCGGGAGTGATCCGCACTGACGCACTCACGCACTCACGCACTCATACACTGTCCGTCCGCCCGCGGAACGCGTATATTCCCCCGGTTTACCAGAACGTCGGGCCGTCCCTCCCGGGCGGCCCTTGTCGTTGCCCCAATCCGCGGCCACCGATGATCGCCGATCTCAAGACGGACCTGGACACGTACCGCAACCGGCTCGACGAGCTGGGGAGGTTCCTTTGACCTCAACGCCAAGCAGGAGAAGCTGAGGCAGCTCGAGTCGCGCATGGCGGACCCCGCCTTCTGGAACGACGGGGAGGCCGCCCGCGAGGTCATTGCCGAGACCAACCGCCTCAAGGGGTGGACGGAGCCCTGGCAGCGCCTTTCCGGCAAGGTGAACGACCTCGGGGAGATGATCGAGCTGCTGGAGATGGAGGACGACCCCGCCATGGCCGAGGAGGTCACGCGCGAGGTCGGCACCATCGGCCCCGCGCTGGACGAGCTGGAGCTCAAGAACATGCTCCAGGGCCCGGACGACCACCGCGACGCCATCGTGACCATCCACCCCGGCGCCGGCGGCACGGAGAGCCAGGACTGGGCGCAGATGCTCCTGCGCATGTACACGCGCTTCGCGGAGCGCCACGGCTTCGAGGTGGAGCTGATGGACCTGCAGGAGGGCGAGGAGGCGGGCATCAAGGACGCCACCCTGGAGATCCGCGGGCAGTACGCCTACGGCTTCCTCAAGGCGGAGCGCGGCGTGCACCGGCTGGTGCGCATCTCGCCGTTCGACAGTGCGGCGCGGCGGCACACGTCGTTCGCGTCCGTGTTCGTGTACCCCTCCGTCGACGACACCATCCAGATCGACGTCCGCGAGGAGGACATCGAGATGGACGTGTACCGCGCCTCCGGGGCGGGCGGCCAGCACGTCAACAAGACGTCGTCCGCCGTGCGGCTGCGCCACCTGCCCAGCGGCATCGTGGTGGCGTGCCAGCAGGAGCGCTCGCAGCACAAGAACCGCGCGACGGCCATGAAGATGCTCAAGGCCGCGCTGTACCAGAAGGCGCTGGAGGAGCAGGCGGCGGAGAAGGCGGTGCTGGAGTCCACCAAGACGGACATCGCCTTCGGCAGCCAGATCCGCTCCTACGTGTTCCAGCCCTACACGATGGTCAACGACCACCGCACGGAGCTCAAGATCCCGGACGTGCAGAAGGTGATGGACGGCGACCTGGAGCCCTTCATCCACGCCTACCTCCGCCAGTACGGCGCCGAGCGGACGCAGTGACGGACGAGCAGAGCCATTCCGCCGAGACCCCCGGCGGCGACGAGCGGATCGTAGCGGATCGCATCGCCAAGCTGGCGCGGCTGCGCGAGCTGGGCGTGGAGCCGTACGCCTACTCCTACCGCCCCACGCACCCCGCGGCCGCCGCGCTGGACCTGTTCGCCGCGCACGAGGGCGAGCACGGCGACGCGGAGATGGGGCAGGCGGTGCGCGTGGCCGGCCGCCTGGTCAGCCGCCGGGTGATGGGCAAGAGCACCTTCGCGCACGTGGCGGACCGCACGGGCAGGCTGCAGCTCTACTTCCGCGTCAACGACCTGGGCGCGGAGACGTACGGGCTGCTGGACCTGCTGGACCTGGGCGACTGGGTGGGCGCGGAGGGCACGCTCTTCCGCACCCGCACGGGGGAGGTGTCGCTGCGCGTGGCCGGCTTCGAGCTGCTGTCCAAGTCGCTGCGCCCGCTGCCGTTCGGCAAGGAAGAGGTGGACGCGGAGACGGGCGAGCGCCGCGTGTACAGCGGCTTCACGGACGTGGAGGCCCGCTACCGCCAGCGCTACGCGGACCTGGCGGTCAACCCCGAGGTCCGCGCCGTCTTCGTGCTGCGCGCGCGGGTGGTCAGCGCCATCCGCCGCTTCCTGGACGAGCGCGGCTTCATCGAGGTGGAGACGCCGGTCCTGCAGCCGCTGTATGGCGGGGCGCTGGCGCGGCCGTTCCAGACGCACCACAACACGCTGGACATGCGCATGTACCTGCGCATCGCCGATGAGCTGTACCTCAAGCGGCTGATCGTGGGCGGCATGGAGCGCGTGTACGAGATCGGGAAGGACTTCCGCAACGAGGGGTTGAGCCGCTTTCACAACCCCGAGTTCACCATGCTGGAGTTCTACGCCGCGTACCTGGACTACCAGGACGTGATGCGGCTCACCGAGGAGCTGATCGCGTACGTGGTCCAGGAGGCGCTGGGCGGCGCCCGCATCCGCTTCGGCGAGCACGAGATCGACTTCACCCCGCCGTTCCGCCGCCTGAGCATGTACCAGGCGCTGCGCGAGGTGGGCGGCGTGGACGTGGAGGCGCTGGACGACGCGGCCATGCGCGAGCGCGTCCGCGCCCTGGGCGTGTCCCCGGACGAGGCGGCGGCCATGGGGCGCGGCAAGCTGATCGACGAGCTGTTCAGCGCGCTGGTGGAGCCCACGCTCATCCAGCCCACCTTCATCACCGACTACCCGCGCGAGATGTCGCCGCTGGCCAAGCCCAAGCGGGGCGATCCGGCGCTGACCGAGCGCTTCGAGCTGATGGTGGCGGGCAAGGAGGTGTGCAACGCGTACAGCGAGCTGAACGACCCCATCGACCAGCGCGAGCGCTTCGAGAGCCAGCACCGCCTGGCCGTGGCCGGCGACGAGGAGACGCAGCCGCTGGACGAGGACTTCCTGCGCGCCATGGAGTACGGCCTGCCGCCCACCGGCGGCTTCGGGATGGGCATCGACCGGCTGGTGATGATCCTGCTGGGGCAGCCGTCCATCCGCGACGTGATCCTGTTCCCGACGATGAGGCCGGAATGAGCGGGGGACGGGTTACAGGTTACAGGTTACAGGTTACAGCCAGCCGGCCGCGCGGGACCGCCGGCTGTCCCCTGTCCCCTGTACCCTGTAACCTCGGCGCGAGCACCGGAGCGGCGCGATGAAGCTCGAATGGCGCATCGCGCGGCGGTACCTGGCTTCGCGCCGGGGCACCCGCTTCCTCTCCCTCATCACCCTGATCGCCATCGGCGGGGTGTCGGTGGGGGTCACGGCGCTGATCGGCGTCACCGCGGTCATCAACGGGCTGCAGGACAAGCTGCGCGAGGGCATCCTGGGGGTGAACCCGCACGTCTTCGTGCTGACCTACGGCGAGGGGATGCGGATGGACGACTGGCGCGCGCCGCTGGCAAAGGTGCGCACCGTGCCGGACGTGGTGGCCGCGGGGCCCTTCATGCAGACGGAGGTGGGGCTGCGCAACCGCGGGGGATACGTGGAGTCGTCCGTCATCCGCGGGCTGTACGACGAGGCCGGCGCCGAGCCGGTGACGCAGATCCCGCGGCTGCTGCGGCAGGCGCGCATCGACCTGGACCGCACCCGCTCCGGGCTGCCGGGCATCGCCATCGGGCAGACGCTGGCCGGGCGCCTGGGGCTGATCCCGGGCGACACGGTGACCCTGATCTCCCTGGCGGACCAGCGCATCGGACCCATGGGGTACATGCCCAGGCTGGACCTGTACGAGTTCGTGGGCTCGTTCCGCACCGGGATGTGGGAGTACGACAACAAGTTCTCCTACACCTCGCTGGAGAACGCGCAGGACCTGGCCGGGCTGGGCACCGCCGTCAGCGGGCTGGAGGTGCGCATCACCGACCCGGACCTGGCGCGCGAGGTGGCGGCGCGCATCGACGACCGGCTGGGCATCACGTACCGCACGGACAACTGGATGAGCATGAACGGCGCCCTGTTCCAGGCGCTCAAGCTGGAGAAGCTGGCGCTGGGGCTGGTGCTGACGCTCATCGTCATCGTGGCGGCGTTCAACATCGTCTCCACGCTGGTGATGACCGTGACGGACAAGACGCGCGAGATCGGGGTGCTCAAGTCCATGGGGATGACCTCGCGGCGCATCCTGCGGCTGTTCATGGTGCAGGGGCTGGTGATCGGCCTGATCGGCGCGGCCATCGGCGGCACGCTGGGCGTGCTGCTGACCTGGGTGGTGGACCGCTACGAGCTGATCCGCATTCCCGGCGAGATCTACTTCGTGAGCCACCTGCCGGTGAAGGTGGACCCGTTCGACCTGGGGGTGATCCTGCTGGCCACGGTGGTGATCTCGTTCCTGGCCACCGTCTACCCCGCGCGGCAGGCGGCGCGGCTGGACCCGGTGGACGCCATCCGCCATGAGTGACGCCTTCGCCTGGCGCCCGGACGCGGCGCCGGAGCCCGCGGCCGCGGCCGTGTCCGCCGGCGGCATCCACAAGAGCTACGTGGGGGGCGACGGCACGCCCATCCGCGTGCTGGACGGCGTGGACGTGGAGGTGCGCGCCGGCGAGTCCGTCTCCATCATCGGCCAGAGCGGCTCCGGCAAGTCCACCCTGCTGCACGTGCTGGGCGCGCTGGACCGGCCGGACGCGGGGGTGGTGCACATCGGCGGGCGCTCCATCTACCCCATGGACGAGGCGGCGCTGGCGGAGGTGCGCAGCCGCAGCGTGGGGTTCGTGTTCCAGTTCCACCACCTGCTGCGCGAGTTCTCCGCGCTGGAGAACGTGATGATGCCGCTGCTCATAAGCGGCGCGGCGCCGGGCGCGGCGCGGGAGCGCGCGCGCGAGCTGCTGGACCAGGTGGGGCTGACGCCGCGGCTGCACCACAAGCCGGCGCAGCTCTCCGGCGGCGAGCAGCAGCGCGTGGCCGTGGCCCGCGCGCTGGCCAACCGGCCTCTCGTCCTGCTGGCGGACGAGCCCAGCGGCAACCTGGACCCCTCCACCAGCGAGCGGCTGCACGACCTGCTCTTCCAGGTCAGCCGCGGCGAGGGCGCCGCGCTGGTGCTGGTGACGCACGACCTGGGGCTTGCCGCGCGGGCGGACCGCATCCTGCGGCTGCACGGGGGGCACCTGGTGCCCGCCGGGCCGGAGGCGGCGGCGGGGCTGCCGGCGGCCGGGGAGGGAGGCGCGGAATGACCTGCGAGAACTGCGGCAAGCACGAGGCGGCCATCCACCTCACGCAGATCCAGAACAACGAGATGACCACCCGCCACCTCTGCGAGGGGTGCGCGGAGGCCATGGGGCTCTCGGCCGGCCACACCGCCGCCGCGCCCCTGGCGGACTTCATCGCCACCATGGGCAAGGCCATCGCCACCGAGGTGGCGGCCGCGGCGGGCACCTGCCCGGCGTGCGGGCTGACGCTGGCGGACTTCAAGCGCACCGGGCGGCTGGGGTGCGCCCGCTGCTACAGCACCTTCGACACCTCGCTGCGCGGGCTGCTGCGCAAGCTGCACGGCGGCACCCAGCACGTGGGGCGGCACTACCTCTCGCCCGACCCCACCGAGGTCGACCGGACGCAGCGGATCACCTCGCTCCGGCGCAGCCTGCAGCGCGCCGTGGACGAGGAGGACTTCGAGCGGGCGGCCGCGCTGCGCGACCAGATCCGCCGGCTCGAGGCGCAGCAGGAGGCCTGACGCGATGGCGAAGCAGCTCCTTCCCGGCGAC
>DASTLD010000363.1:0-5091 GCA_035715345.1 Longimicrobium sp. | reverse complement strand
GCTCGGCGTCGTCGTCGTCGACGAGCAGCACCGCTTCGGCGTGCGGCAGCGGCTGGCGCTCACGGAGATGAGCGAGAACGCGGACGTGCTGGTGATGTCCGCCACGCCCATCCCCCGCTCGCTTGCGCTGACGCTGTACGGCGACCTGGACATCTCCCTGCTCAACGAGCGCCCGCCCGGCCGCCAGCCGATCAAGACGGCCCTGCGCGCGGAGTCCGCCCGGCCCAAGGTGCTGCAGTTCGTGCGCGACGAGGTGCGCAAGGGTCGGCAGGCGTACCTGGTCTATCCGCTGGTGGAGGAGAGCGAGAAGGTGGAGCTCAAGTCCGCCACGGAGGAGTTCGAGCGGCTGCGCACGGGCGTGTTCCCGGACCTGCGCCTGGCGCTGATCCACGGCCAGATGCCGGGCGACGAGAAGGACCGGGTGATGCGCGCCTTTTCCGCGGGCCAGGTGGACGTGCTGGTGTCCACGACGGTGATCGAGGTGGGGATCGACGTGCCCAACGCGACGGTGATGGTGATCGAGCACGCGGAGCGGTTCGGGCTGTCGCAGCTCCACCAGCTGCGCGGGCGGGTGGGGCGGGGATCGGAGGAGAGCTTCTGCGTGCTGCTGCACAGCGGGGGCGGGGCGGCGGAGCGGCTGCGCATCTTCGCGTCCACGGACGACGGGTTCGCCATCGCGGAGGCGGACCTGCGGCTGCGCGGGGCGGGGGACCTGTTCGGGGCGCGGCAGTCGGGGGTGCCCGCCTTCCGCTTCGCGGACCTGGAGAAGGACCTGCAGCTCCTCTCCGCCGCCCGCGGGGAGGCCCGCCGCATCGTGGACGCCGACCCCGAGCTCAAGCACAGCCCCGAGCTGCGCCGCGCCCTCGAGACCCGCTACGAGGAGCGCGCGCGGCTGTTCCGGGTGGGGTAGGGACGATGCGTGGGCAGGGAGGCGGGCGGGTTACGGGTGCGTGCCGCCGTCACCCGGCCGGCGGTTGAAACCGCGCCTCCAGAAGCACGAAGTCCGCCTGCGCGGACTGCATGCGGGCATCCGTGCGAGGGGGACGGGCGCCGCGGCAAGCCAGGGTTGTCATCCTGAGGCCCCACCGCACGGGACCCGCCCGTGCACCAGCGGTCGGGGGGCCGAAGGATCTTGCGTGCCCGCGAGGGGAGACCGCGACCCGCATCAATGGCCGCAGGCAGGCACCCGTGAGTGTGGCGGGCGCCGGCGTGGGGGGGGCCAGCGGTTGATGATTCCGCGGTAGGGACAACACGAAGTCCCCTGCGGAGGCTGCAAGCGGGCACATGCGCGAGTGTGCGGGCGCCGGCGCGGAGCCCGGCGAATGAATTCGCGGCTACGAAAACGTGATGTCGGCCTTCGCCGACGGGTTCGGTGTCTGGGCGGGCGGTTGTGCACGAAGGCGTGGCCATGCACGGTGTTCTCCCCCTCTCCACGCGCCGCGCGCACGGATTCCCGCACACCGCGCAGGCGTAGGTGCGGCGCGGGGGGAGGGGGGGTGGGGCCTCCCGCGGTAGAACGCGGCCTCGCACACCAGACGAAATCCCATCTCCCGCTCCGCGGGGGAGGGGAAGCGAGGAACGAGCGGGGCGGGGGCTCCCCGCGCCGCTGGAGGCGGGCTGCCCTCTCACGGAACGAACAGAGCCCGCCGGGGATCCCGGCGGGCTCTCGCGCATCACAGCTTCGTCATCGCTCTTTCGTTCCCGCTCCCGCACCCCTCAGGGCTGCGCCTTCCGCGCGTTCTCGCAGGCCTGCTCGATCCGGGCGCGGATGTGGCCCTCGGCGACGGCCGCCTGGGCCATGCAGCTCCGGTAGGCCTCCTCGCCCGTGGAGGGCGGCGGCTCGAGCGGCGGCTGGTCGTCCACGATGCCGGCCTGCTCGCGCGCCCGCTGCTGCGCCGCCGCTGCGTTCCTGCGGCTCTCGCGGAAGGCGCGCAGCGAGTCCCGGCGCATCCGCTGGATGGTGCTGTCCGGGAGGACGGTATCCTCCACCGCCGTGGCCGCGGAGGGGTCGAGGCGCCGGCCCCCACCGGAATCGCCATCCCCGCACGCCGCGAGCGCCAGGATGCACGCCAGGACGGCGGCCTGCGCCGATCCCCATCGCCGGGAACGCATCGCCATCAGTCGTCCGCGGGGAGGGCGAGGGTGAAGGTGCTGCCCTGGCCGGGCGTGCTCTCCACGGTCAGCGACCCGCCCAGCAGCTCCGCCAGGTCGCGCGCCACGCTGAGCCCCAGCCCGGTGCCGCCCACCACGCGCCGGTTGGACTGCTCCACCTGCCAGAAGGGCTCGAAGATGCGCTGCGCGTGCTCCGGCGCGATGCCGATGCCCGTGTCGCGCACGCGGATCATGTGGTGGGTGCCGTCGCGCTGCGCCTCCATGCGGATGGCGCCCTGGTCGGTGAACTTGATGGCGTTGGACACCAGGTTGGCCAGGACCTGCCGCACCTTGGCCGCGTCCGTGCGCACCGGCGCCGGCTCGCCCGGCACGCTCACGTCGAAGCCCAGGTGCTTGCCGCGCACCAGGGGCTCCATCATCCGCCCCACGTCGCGCACCACGGAGCGCAGGTCCACCTGCTCCAGGCGCACCCGCTCCGCCCCCGCCTCCACCCGCGAGAAGCTCAGGATCTCCTCCACGATGTCCAGCAGGTGGCGCGCGTTGGCCTCCACGCGCGACAGGTGCTCCGCGTGCGCGGGGCTCAGCCGCCCGCCGATGCCCGCCTGCATGAGGTCCGTGTAGCCCAGGATGGCGTTGAGCGGCGTGCGCAGCTCGTGGCTCATCACCGCCAGGAACTCGCTCTTGGCGCGGCTGGCCTGCTGCGCGTCGTCGTACAGCCGCGCGTTGGACACGGCCAGCGCCGCGCGCTGCGCGAAGTCGCGCGCCAGGGCCAGGTCGCTCTCGTCGTAGTCGCTCTCGCCGCAGCCGAAGGTCACGGCGCCCAGCGTCTGCCCGCGCGCCACCAGGGGAACGCAGATCAGCGACGCCGTGCCCAGCTCGCGGATGAGCCCGGCGTGCGCCGGGTCGCGGGTCAGGCGGTGCAGCGTCTCGTCGTCCAGCGGCGCGTAGAGCAGGGGCCGCCCGGTGCGCACCGCCTCCGACGCCGGCGTGGGCATGCCCGCGCGGGGGGGATACTCCGCCCTGAGCCGCTCCAGCACCGCGCGCTTCGCCGGCTCCGCGTGGGCGTGGGCCACGCGCTCCAGCCCACGGTCGTGGCGCGCCAGGTCGATGACGCACCAGTCCGCCAGCTCGGGCACGGCCAGCTGCGCCAGCCGCTCCAGCGTGGCGCGCGGGTCCAGCGACGCGGCCAGCGCCGCGCTGACCTGCGACAGGAAGCGCGCGCGCCGCGCGACGGCCTCCGCCTCGTGGCGCCCGGCTGCCTCGCGCTCGGCCCGCAGACGCTGGGCCTCCGCCTCCGCGCGGTCGGTCACGTCGCGCAGGGACACCAGCAGCGCCGGCTCGCCCTCCCAGGTCATCTCCACCACGCGCAGCTCCGCCGCGCCCGGGCCGCGGCCGCGCCGCACCACGTCGATCTGCGCCGTCTCGCCGGCGACCAGCGGCAGGCCCAGCTCGCTGCCCACCAGCTCCTCCGCCCCCAGCCCGAACAGCGCCTCCGCCGCCGGGTTCGCGAAGCGCACGCGCCCGTCCCGGCCCACGATGACCACGCCGTCGGCCAGGTGCTCGATCACCGCCCGCAGCCGGCCCTCGTCCGGGGGATGCCCGTCGCGAACGCGTGCGCCGCCGGCCAGGGTAACCATGCTCCGCTCAGCTTCCCGCGGCCGAGCCGTCCAGCCCATTCTCTTCCTCCTCCGGTGCCAGCACCGTCAGGTTGCCCGCCAGGATGCCGGCCATGCGGTGGAAGGGCTCGCCGATGTGCAGCCCCGTGCCGTCGATGGTGAACTCGCGGATGTCCGCGTCGTGCGCGGAGCCGCGCATCTTGAGCACCGTCACCGCCCGCCGCATGCGCCCGTGCGTCTCCACGTAGCGCAGCAGGATAATGGTGTCCGTCAGCGTGGAGATGTGCTTCTCCGTCACGCTGGAGCCGCCCAGCAGCGACGGCGTGGTGCTGGTGAACAGCCCCGTGATCTGCTGCTGCTTGAGGAACGAGGTCAGCGCGATCACGAACTCGCGGAAGCTGCGCACGGACGTGACCCGCTCCAGCGCGGAGAGCGAGTCCACCGCCACCCGGTCCGGCCTGAACTCGGTGATGATCTCGCGCATGTGGACCAGGTGGTCCTCCATGGCCATGGCGTGCGGGTAGGCGTTCACCACCCGCAGCCGCCCCTCCGCCTCCAGGGCGGGGAAGTCGATGCCCCACGCCGCCGCGTTGCGGTAGAGCTGGTCGCGGCTCTCCTCGAAGGCAAAGAGCAGGCAGCGCTCGCCCGCGGTGGCGCCCCCGTGCAGGAACTGCGTCACCATCAGCGTCTTGCCCGCGCCGGTGGCGCCGGAGAGCAGGATGATGGAGTCGCGGAAGAAGCCCCCGCCGCTCATGCGGTCCAGCTCCACGTTGCCCGTGGTGATGCGCACCGTGGACGAGGTCTGCGTCAGCTCGATGCCGCTGAGCGGGATGACGACCAGCCCCGCGGAGGTGATGGTGAACGGGAACTCGCCGCGCTGGTGGCGGGCGCCGCGCATCTTGAGCAGCTCGATGGTCCGGCGCCGCCGCTCGTCCGTCAGCAGGTTGCGCAGGATGACGACGTTGTCGGCGACGAACTCCTCCAGCCCGTGGCGGCTGATGGGCCCGTACTCCTCCGTGCGCTCGCCGGTGAACACCACCGTGGCCCCCATCGCCTTGACCGCGCGGGTGATGCGGAACAGCTCCGCGCGCAGCAGCGCGTGCTCCGTGAAGCGCACGAACAGCGCGTTCATGGAGTCCAGCGAAACCCTCCTGGCACCGATGCGGGTGACGGCGTGCTCGACGCGCGCCAGCAGGCCGCCCAGGTCGTAGTCGCCCACCACGGCGGTGGGGCCGTCGGGGTCCGGCCCCGCGTCCACGAAGGCCCACAGCCCGTCGCGCTCCCACTGCTCCACGTCCCAGCCGAAGCTGAGCAGGTTGCGGCGCAGGTCGGCCACGGAGTCCTCGAAGGTCACGAAGACGCC
>DASTLD010000362.1:0-2440 GCA_035715345.1 Longimicrobium sp. | reverse complement strand
CACCTGCGCGGGGGTGCCCTCCGCGGCCAGGCGCCCGCGGTCCAGCAGCACCAGCCGGTCGGCGTAGCGCGCGGCCAGGTTGAGGTTGTGCGTCACCAGCAGCACCGTCTTACCCGCGTGGCCCAGCGCGCGCAGCAGCTCGAAGATGGCCATCTCATGGCTCACGTCGAGCGCGGCGGTGGGCTCGTCCAGCGCCAGCGTGCCCGCCTCCTGCGCCAGCGCGCGCGCCACCCGCGCCCGCTGCCGCTCGCCGCCGGACAGCGTGGAGAGCGGGCGCGCCGCCAGCATCCGCACGTCGCAGCGCAGCATGGCCTCGTCCACCGCGCGGCGGTCCGCGTCGCGCTCGCCGCGCCAGGGGCCCAGGTGCGGGTAGCGGCCCATGGCCACCAGCTCGCGCACCGTCATGGGGAACACCGCCTCCTCCGCCTGCGGCACCACGCCCACCTCACGCGCCAGCTCCTCGCGTCCCCACTCGCCCAAGGGGCGCCCGCGCAGCTCCGCGAGGCCGGACCGCGGGCGCAGCGTGCCCAGCAGCAGCCGCAGCAGCGTGGACTTGCCGCTGCCGTTGGGCCCCAGGATGGCCGTGCACGCGCCGGAGGGGATCTCCAGCGTCAGCCGGTCCACCGCGTCCACGCTCGCTCCGGGGTAGCGGAAGGCCAGGCCGTCGCAGCGCCACCCGCTCACGCGGCCCTCCGTCGCAGCAGCCAGACGAAGAAGGGCACCCCCACGAACGCCGTCACCACGCCGATGGGCAGCTCCGTGGGCGCCGCCGCCACGCGCGCCAGCGCGTCCGCCAGCACCAGGAAGGTCGCCCCCAGCAGCACGGAGGCGGGGAGCAGGAAGCGGTGGTCCGCGCCCCACAGCATCCGCACCACGTGGGGGATGACGAGCCCCACGAACCCGATCACCCCGCTCGCGGCCACGGACGCCGCCGTGAGCAGCGAGGCCGTGCCGTAGGCGATGAGCTTCACGCGCTCCGTGCGCACGCCCAGGTAGGCGGCCGTCTCCTCGCCCACGGAGAGCAGGTTGAGCGGGCGCGCCAGGGCGATGAGGACGGCCAGCGCGGGCACGGCGGCCATCGCCAGCGCCCCGATCTCGCGCCACGACGCGCCGCTGAAGCTGCCCATCATCCAGAAGATGGCGGAGCGGAAGGACTCCGTGTCCGCGAAGGTCAGCGCCAGCAGGATGCACGCGTTGAAGAACGCGCCCACCACCACGCCCGCCAGCAGCAGGATGCGCGTGTCCAGCGTCTTTCCCACGCTGGCGGCGATGCGCAGCACCAGCGCCATCGCCAGCACCGCCCCCCCGAACGCCGCCGCGGACACCGTCGCCCCGCCCGCCGCCGCGGAGCCCAGCACCACCGCCGTCACCGCGCCCACCGCCGCGCCGCCGCTGACACCCAGCACGTACGGCTCCGCCAGCGGGTTGCGCAGCAGCGCCTGGAACGTGGCGCCGCTGGCCGCCAGCGATCCCCCCACCAGCGCCGCCAGCACCGCGCGCGGAAAGCGGAGCTGCCGCACGATGGCGACGGTGGTGGGGTCTCCCTCGCCGCGGACGGCGTCCACGATCTCGCCCACGCCCAGCGGCACCGCGCCCAGGCGGATGCCCAGCAGCACGGCGCCCACGACGAGCAGGGCCAGCAGCAGCAGGCGCAGCGCGGGTCTCACCGCGGCGCCGCTTCGGGGTGGATCAGGTCGCGCAGCGCCCTGGCCGCGCGGGCGATGTCCGGCCCCGGCCGGTTGACCAGCTCCACCGGCAGCATGCGCACGCCGTCACCCCGCACGGCGCGCAGCTCGCGCCAGCCGGGCCGCCGCCGCAGCGCCGCCACGCGCTCCGCCCCGTTCGCCTCCACCGGCACCACCACCAGGTCCGGCTGGAGGCGCACGATCTCTTCCATGGACACCTGCGGCCAGAGCTGCTCCGCGTCCGCGAACACGTTGCGCCCGCCCGCCAGCCCGATCAGCTCCGACACGAACGTCCGCGCGCCGGGGGTGATGGGGGGCTCGTCGCCCGCCACGTAGAACACGGTGGGGCGCGGGCGCCCGGCCACGGACGCGCGCACCGCCTCCAGCTCCGCGCGGATGGAGCGGGCGATGGAGTCCGCCGCCGCGCCGCGCCCGGCCAGCGCGCCCAGCTTGCCGAGCACGCGGAAGATGTCCGCCGTGTCGTTGGCCTCCACGGAGAAGAAGGGGATGCCGATGGCCTGCAGCCGCTGCCGGAGCGGGCTGCCCCCGGCGGACTCCCATCCCACCACCACGTCGGGCTTGAGCGCCGCGATGGTCTCCAGGCTGGGGTCCAGGCCGCCGCCCACGGAGCGGATGCCCGCCGCCTCCGGCCCCGTGTCGAAGTCGGTGACGCCCACCACGCGGTCGCGTGCGCCGAGCGCCGCCAGCGTCTGCGTGGCGCTGGGCACCAGCGAGACGATGCGCATGGCCGGGCG
>DASTLD010000361.1:0-3095 GCA_035715345.1 Longimicrobium sp. | reverse complement strand
CGCGGGGGGAGGGGGCCGGGGGGTGGGGCACCCGGGGTAGAAGCCGGTGATCTTGATGGGCCGTGCGTGGGAAACGATGCTCGGGTCGGGCAGATATGAAGGTGGGTTCGTGGTTGGAATGAAGATTAGCGTGGCGCAGGGACCCCCGGCGAATGAATTCGCGGCTGTGAAAACGTGATGTCCGCCTGCGCGGACGGGTGCATCGCAGTTCGTGCGGAGGCGCGTTGAGCGGAGCCCCGTGTGGTGATCTATCGCGAAGCGGCGGCCGCAGCGTGTGGTAGAGACGCCCTATATATGACCACAGGTCATATATGTCGCTCTCATGCACCTTCTCCGTGGTGCGGTGTACGGGGCAACCCCAGCACCTGTCCGGGTTCCAGCGGCTCGCGCGTTTCTGGTCTGGATCACCAAGACAGATGTTCATCGACACTGGAGAACCGCATGACCCGACGACTCGTCTTTGTCCTTCCCGTCCTGCTGGCGGCCTGCACCAACTCCTCGTTCCCCGACCCGCCGGTCGAGGGCGGTACGGTGGTCGGCATCACCGGCCTGTACGAGAACCGCGAGACCACGGAGGCCCTGCAGGCGCCCGAGAGCGCGCGCGTGGGCGAGACCTTCACGGTGCGCGCGTACAGCTACGGCAGCAGCTCGTGCACGGACCCCGAGCGCGTGGACGTGGACCGCAAGGTGCGCCAGGTGGAGATCGTCCCCTACGACCGCATCGCGCCCCAGGGCACCGTCTGCACGATGGACCTGCACGCGTTCCCGCGCGAGATCGAGGTGCGCTTCGACGTGGCGGGCGAGGCGGTGGTGCGCCTGCGCGGCCGCAGCGTGTACGGCGGCACGGCGGTCACGGAGCGGCGCGTGACCATCTACTGACAGTACGAAGTACGAAGTACGAAGTGGGATGATGAAGCGGATCGGGCCGGGCTCTCGAGGGAGCCCGGCCCGATTTGCGTTCGCTCAGTGGCGCGGGTACTTCTCCCGGTCCGGCGAGTCGTCGTCGCGGCTGCCGGGGCGCGCCTCCGGGTGCGGTCCGTTGCCCACGTCCTCCTTGCCCTCGCGCTTGAGGTCCATGCGCTCCTGGTGGCTCATCCCCGGCTTCGCGTCCGCCTGCTGCTGGCTGGCACCGGTGGTGGCGCCCATCTCGCTGGGGCTGCGGCCCTCCTCGCGGGCCTCGCGCGCGGCCTGCCGCTTCTGGTCCTCGTTGCCTTCCATCTTCTTGCCGCCCATTCCGTCCTCTCCCGCTGGCGTGGAAGTGCTTGCGATGGGCGAAGATGCGGCGGCAAGCATCGTACCCGCGCACCGCTGATCCATGCCGAACGATCCCGACATCCGCATCCGCCCTGCCGCCCCGGGCGACGCGGAGGCCCTGGCGCCGCTGATGGTGGAGCTGGGTTACCCCACCACACCCGAGCAGATGCGCGAGCGCCTGGACCGCGTGGCCGCCAACCCGATGTACGGCGCGCGCGTGGCGGAGGTGGACGGGCGGGTCGCCGGCTTCGTGGGGATGACGACGGGCTACTACTTCAACGACGACCCGCCGTACTGCCGGGTGCTGAGCCTGGTGGTGGGTGCGGCGGACCGCAGGCGGGGGATCGCGGGGCGGCTGATGGAGGCCGCGGAGGCGTGGGCGCGCGAGCAGGGCGCGAGCAACGTGCACCTGACCACCGCCCTGCACCGCGGCGATGCGCACGAGTTCTATGCCCGCCGCGGCTACGAGCGCACGGGCTTCCGCTACTACAAGAAGCTGGGGTGATTCGGATTGGCGAATCGCCTTAGATCAAGCCCGCGCAACGCGTTGTCATCCTGAGGGAGGCGCCGCGCCGAGCCTGACGGCACACCGGAGACCGGCGCCGACCGAAGGATCTTCTCCGCCTGCGCACGGCACCGCCGCCGCGAGCGAACCCCGCCGCCGCGGCCGTCCTGCGTCCTCAGTGTGTGTGAAGCCCTCAGCCCGGCCAGGTCAGGAACAGCACCCCCCCGGACACCAGCAGGATGAGCCCGAGCACGCGCGACGCGGTGGCGCCGGCCTCGGGGCCGGTGGCGCGCTTCCAGACGGTGCGCCCGACCTGCTCGTCCCACAGGACCAGCACGAGACCGAGCGCGACGAGGAGGAGACCTGCGATGGCCGGCATGATGCCGCTCCGGTGAGGGGACCCGCGGGGCGCGCACGCCGGGCGGCGTGCACGGCGGAACTATGTATCAGCCGCGTCGCAGGAGCAACCCCCGCGTTCCGGAACCCGGTTGCGGAGGCAGAACGGCGGGCGCGCGTTCGTTCCCCATGTCGTGAACGCCGACCCCTCCCGCCCGGGAGCCGCCCATGCGCCGCGTCTCTCTCCTCCTTGCCGCCACCCTGCTCGCCGCCTGCGACGGCGCCACCCACCCCGCGCCGCGCTGCGAGCTGAAGATCACCACGCCCCGTCTGGTCAACGAGACCGTGCCTCCGGAGACACCGGTGGTGCTCGCGGCCGACGTCGTCGCGAGCGACCTGCCGGCGGGCGCGCGGGTCGAGTGGACCTGGGGCGGACGGACGATCACCGGCAACCCCGTCACGACAGAGTTGTCGCAGGGCCAGTCGCGCTTCACGGCCACCCTGCGCGGGCCGGACGGCGCGGTGCTGGCGCGCGACACCGCCACGCTGCGCAACCCGTTCGACTCGCTGGCGGTGGCGATGGAGCCGTGCACGCGCCACCTGCTGCGCGGCGAGTCGATGCCGCCGGGCTGCCTGCGTGCGGCCGTGACCGCCAATCCCCGCGGGTACCCGTACGTGGTGACGTGGCGCCTGAACGGCGGCCAGGGCGTGCGCGATCCCGCCGCCCTGCCCATCGCCGCGCTGCCGGCGGGCACGCACTACCTCTTCGTGGACGCCGCGGTGTCCGGCCGCACCACCGCCGCGACGGTGATGTCCACCCTCACGGTGCACGACACCACGGTGGTGGCCGGGCGCGCGTGGGCCGTCACGCCCGCGGGGGCGGCCGCGCCGGCGGGCCCGCTGCGCGTGTTCGCGAAGGTTGGCGAGGTGATGGACTCTACGGACGTAGCGGGGGACGGCACCTTCTCGCTGCGCAGCCGCGGCGCGCTGGGCGATTCGC
>DASTLD010000360.1:0-3157 GCA_035715345.1 Longimicrobium sp. | reverse complement strand
CCGCCCCGCGCCCCTGACCGCATCCCCCGCCCCGCCGCATGCCGACCCTGTACGCCGCCGGCTCCGCCGAGATCGACGCGCCGCCGCACGTCGTCTACGACCTCATCGCCGACTACCGCGAGGGCCACGTCTCCATCCTGCCCCCCATCTTCCTGGGCATCGACGTGGAGCAGGGCGGCCGCGGCGCCGGCACCATCGCGACGGTGCGCACGCGGACGATGGGCATCCGCCGCGACTTCCGCATCGAGGTGGAGGAGCCTGAGCCCGGGCGCGTGCTGGTGGAAACGGACCTGGCCACCGGCACCGCGACCTCGTTCACCGTCGACCCGCTGGACGGCGGCGCCCGCTGCCGCGTGACCATCGAGACCGCGTACCAGGCGCGCGGGGTGATGGGCTTCTTCGAGCGCTTCTTCATCCCCCGCGTGCTGCGCGGCATCTACGCCGCCGAGCTGCGCAGCCTGGCCGCCCGCGCGAAGGCCTGAGCGCGGGCCGTTCCCGCCGTGATCGCTTCCGCATCGTTCCACCTCCCGCCACCGGCTGGTGGATGCGGAGATGGCCGAGGCCGTGCTGCCGCTGCTGCGCGGCGCCGACGAGGAGGTGCGGCTCAAGACGGTGGAGTCCCGCCTCCGGCAAGACCCACCGGGCGCGGCTGACCGCCGCCGCCATCCCCTGCCCCACGGACGGGTGACCGGCCCGCGCGGCGCGCTTCCCCATCCCCCGACCCCATGAGCGACGAGACGCCCGCACCCCCCGCGGCGGTGATCTGCCCGCGCTGCGGCAACCGCAACGCCGCCGCGAACGAGCGCTGCGCCCACTGCGGCCAGTCCCTCGCGGACGCCATCCCCGTGCGCGGCTCCACCACCGTGGCGGGCGCGCTGCCGCAGACCCGCGACCAGGACCCGCCCGGCGAGGGGTGGGCCAACCTGGTGCGCGTCATCGGCTGCCTCGCGCTGGTGCTCGGCGTGATCGTGGGCGTCATGCTGCTGGCGGACTCCGCCCCGCGGCCGGAGGACTACCTCCTCCGGCGCGACCGCGGCTGGCAGGCGTGGTTCGGCTTCGGGCTCATGGTGCAGGGCGTGGTGAGCTGGGCGGTGTGCATGGCCATCGCCGCCGGCGTGGAGAACACCGCCGCCATCCGCCGCCGCCTGGCCGCGACGGACGCCGCGCCGCCCCGCTGATCCACATCGCCCGCATCGCCATTTCCCCTGCGCCCTCTGCGTCTCCGCGCGAGGCTTTCCAGGCGGCGGCGGGCGCGGGGTCCTGCCCCGCTCCGCCCATCCCGGGCCATCGCGTGGGGTGACGGAGTGGCCGCGGGGCTTGCCGGGCGCGTCCCGTTCTCCGATTCTTGCGGGTAACGGGATGCCGGATGGCGCCCGCCGAGCCACACCGACCCACGCGCATGCCCCCGTCCCCACCCCGCACCCCCGCACCCCCCGGCAGCCGCTGGCCCGCGCTGGCCGCGCAGGCGCTGGGCGCCCCCGCGGCGGGGCTGCGCCTGCGCCTGGGCCGCGGGCGCACGCGCGAGGACGCGGAGGGCGCGGAGGCGCTGCTCCCCGCGCTGCGCGCCGTGCTGGAGCACGTGCACGCCACCGGCGACCCGTACGCGGCCGACTCCCTCCTGGCCGTGCCCGTGGTGGCGCCCAACGGACGGGCCGCGGGCGCGCTCGGCGTGGCGGGCCAGGCGGGGCGCGCCTGGACGCAGGACGAGGTGGACGTGCTGCGCGGCCTGGCCAGCGGCGCCGCGGCGGAGATCGCCGCGCACCGCGCCATGCTGGCCCTGCGCGAGAGCCAGGAGCGCTTCCGCGCCATGTTCGAGCGCGCGCCCATCGGCGTGCTGCTGGTGGACATGAAGGGGCGCTGCGTGGACAGCAACCGCGCCTTCCGCCAGATGGTGCGGCTGAGCCGCGGCGAGCTGCGGCGCATGCACTTCTGGGAGCTGAACCACCCGGACGACAACCCCGGCAACCTGGCGCTCTGGCAGGACCTGGTGGAGGGGCGCCGCGACGCCTACCAGATGGAGAAGCGCTACCTGCTGCGCGACGGCAGCATCGTCTGGGTGCACCTGGCAACCTCCGTGGTGCGCGACACCCGCGGCCGCCCGCGCTTCTGCGTGGCCATGGTGGAGAACGTCTCCGAGCGCAAAGGGATCGAGGAGCGCCTGCGCCACGACGTGCACCACGACGGGCTGACCGGCCTCCCGAATCGCACGCTCTTCCTGCAGCGCCTGGCGGAGGCGGGCGCCTCCGTGGACGAGCACGGCGAGCCGCGCCGCTTCGCGGTGCTGTTCCTGGACCTGGACCGCTTCAAGGTGGTCAACGACTCGCTGGGCCACCTGGTGGGCGACGAGCTGCTGCGCGTGGTCGCGGCCCGCCTGCGCGCCTGCGTGCGCACGGGCGACACGGTGGCGCGCTTCGGCGGCGACGAGTTCGTGCTGCTGCTGGACGGCGTGGGCGACAGCGCCGTGGCCGCGCGCCGGGCGGAGGAGCTGCAGGCCGCGCTCTCCGCGCCGGTGGACCTGGGGGGATACGAGGTCTTCACCTCCGCCAGCATCGGCATCGCGCTGAGCAGCGAGGCGCCGCCGGGCATGCCGGAGCACCTGCTGCGCAACGCGGACGCGGCCATGTACCGCGCGCGCAACCTGGGCGCGCAGGGGCACGCCATCTTCGACCGGTCGATGCACAACGAGGCCATGCGCCGGCTGCAGCTGGAGACGGAGCTGCGCCTGGCCGTGCGCCGCGGCGAGTTCCGCCTGGCGTACCAGCCGGTGGTGGAGCTGGTGACGGGCCGCATCGCCGGGTGGGAGGCGCTGGTGCGCTGGGAGCACCCGGAGCGCGGCCTGGTGGCCCCCGGCGACTTCATCGGCGTGGCGGAGGACACCGGCCTCATCGTGCCCCTGGGCCGCTACGTGCTGAACGAGGCCTGCCGGCAGCTCCGCGCCTGGCACGACGACGGGCGCGGCGGGTTCGTGGCCGTGAACCTGTCCGCGCGGCAGTTCATGGACGCCAGCCTGGTGCCCTTCGTGGAGGGGCTGGTGCGCGAGCTGGACCTGCCCGCCGGCTGCCTGAAGGTGGAGCTGACGGAGAGCATCGTCATGCGCGACCCCCAGGCCACCACGGCGCTGCTGCGGCGCCTGCGCGACCTGGGGATGGAGGTGTAC
>DASTLD010000359.1:0-5994 GCA_035715345.1 Longimicrobium sp. | reverse complement strand
ATAGGTATGGTTAGCTTCAATGGACACCCAATGCCGTCCCAACTCCTCCGCGGCCGCACCAGTAGTGTTGCTTCCCGCAAAGGGATCCAGGACGATATCCCCTTCCGTCGTTAGGAAGGAGATAAAGAACTTAGCTAAATCCAGCGGCATTCGCGCGGGGTGTAGCGGAATACCATTGGCGGTGCAATAATCACGGTATTCATCGCCGACGCTTTTTGTATTAGCCATGACCAGCACATTTGCAGGTATGGCTCCGCCATGATCAGTTAAGAAAGATTCAGCGCCGATCTCGTGCTCTGACGGCCGCTTACCAGCGTTGTATTTTTTCGTGCGGAGAAGCGCCTTCATGGCCGGGCTATACTCCTGCAGCACCCGTTTGTTACATGCTTTCGGCTCTTCCACTGGTGACATCCACCAGAGTCGTGTGAAGCTGTCCTTCACACGAATCCGCCGGACGTTAACCCACTCAGCAGGAGAGGGTAACCGGGCCGGGTTGTGCCAGATGAATTCCTGACACAGGTGTAACCCGCCCTGTCGTTTAAAAGCGAGGAGCGATTCCATCGAAAGCGTAGACATCGTTGGCCTGCCAGACTCCCAAGCATTACCCATCTCTAGGACAATAGAGCCGTCGGGAGTCAGCATTTCTTTGAACAACGAAGCAAAGCTGACCAGCCAGTCGATAAAAGCTTGGCCGCTCTCATTCCCGTACTTCTTCTTCCGGTTGAGCGGAAAGGGAGGGGATGTAAAAATGAGCTGGACCCTGCCGCGGAGTCGCTCGCCTTGCGATCCACGGAGAATGTCCTCCGTCTTCCCCACGACCATTCGTCCGAGACGTGTTTGATACGCTACGTTCTGAGGGACCCTCCCTCGTAAAATTTCGGGCATGCGGGAATGGGCGAGAGGCTCAGCTAAGGTTGGGCCGAAATCACGAAACCCGCCCTACGACTTTGGTAGGAGTCGTTGGAGCGGGTTTCGCGTAGTCGGGACGGCCGGATTTGAACCGGCGACCCCCTGAACCCCATTCAGGTGCGCTACCGGGCTGCGCCACGTCCCGAACCCCGGTTTCCGCACGCGTCTCCGCCCGCGGAAAGGAACGCCAAACCTAACCGGCGCCGGTGCTTTCGTCAACCCGCGCCAGGGCCACCGCCGTGGTCACCACGGGGCGCAGCCAGTCCGCCCGCAGGCGCTCCTGCTCGGGCGTCGGGTTCTCCACGGGCTGGATGGTCACGCGCCGGGGCTGCGCCGCCTCGACCTCCATCTCCACCGTCACCAGCTCGTCGCGGCGCAGCAGGGTCAGCGCGACGCGGTCGCCGGGGCGGCGCTCGTCCAGGCGCGACAGCAGCATCGCCCCGGGCAGCCGCATGCCGTCGACCGCGATGAGCTCGTCGTTGGCGTTGACGCCCGCACGGTGCGCCGGCGAGCCCGCCATCACCTGCGACACGGAGCCGCGCACGCCGTCGTCCTTGAGGCGCAGGCCGGTGCGCATCTCCAGCGGCGTGGGGCCGGTGCCGGGCGGGCCGGGGCGCGGCTCCGCGGGCACGGCGCGCAGGCCGACGATCTCCAGGTAGCGCCCGTACTCCAGCTCCTCCGTGGACCGTACCGCGCGGTCGAAGAACGCCGTCAGGTCCGTGCCCGCCACCTCGGCCGACACGCGCTCCACCTCGCCCTCGGGAAAGCCCGTGTCCGGCATGCCGTGGCGCTGCCAGAGGAGACGCATCACGTCGTCCAGCGAGCGCGCGCCGGCGGTGGCGCCGCGGATGGCCAGGTCCAGCAGCAGCGCCACCAGCGCGCCCTTCTGGTAGTAGGAGATCTGCGACGAGGCGGTGGTCTCGTCCGGGCGGTAGAAGCGGATCCAGGTGTCGAACGACGAGTACTCCAGCGATTGCCGGAAGCGCCCGGGCGTGTTGACCTCGCGAGTGATCTGCTCGCCCAGCCGCTCCAGGTAGCGCGGCTGGGCGATGAGCCCGGCGCGGCGCAGCATCACGTCCGTGTAGTAGGTGGTGATGCCCTCCACCACCCACAGCTCGCGCGTGTAGTTCTCCCGCGTGTAGTCGAACGGGCCCAGCGCGGCGGGGCGGATGCGCTTGCCGTTCCACACGTGGAAGTACTCGTGCGCGGTCAGCCCCAGGTACTGCTCGTAGCCGCCGCCGCGGAAGGCCCAGCGGTCCGCCATCAGCGAGCAGCTCTCCCGGTGCTCCAGCCCGCCCTGGCCCTGGGGATACAGGTGCAGGAAGAAGGTGAACTCGCGGTAGGGCGGCGGCTCGCCGAACAGGTCCAGCTCCGCGGCGATGATGCGGCTGGTGTCGCGGACCAGCGCCTCGGGATCGTAGTTGCCCCGGCCCCACACGGCGTAGCGGTGGCGGCGCCCCGCCTGGTCCCAGGCGACGACGGCGTGCGTGCCCACCTCGATGGGGCTGTCCACCAGCTCGTCGTAGTCCGCCGCGCGGAACACCCCCGGCTCCACGCGGGGCAGCGCGGTGGTCGCGCGCCAGCCGGCGGGGGCGTCGACGGCCACGGTGTGCGGCTCGCCGTGGCGCCCGTCCAAGTACATGAAGACGCTGGCGCCGTTGATCCAGGCGTGGGTGGCGTCCAGGTGGCTGGTGCGCGCGGTCAGGTCGTTGGCGTAGACCACGTAGCGGGCCACGACGCGGCCGCCGGCGGGCGCGTCCACCTCCCACGTCCCCTTGTCGCGCTTGGTCCAGGGCAGCGCGGCGCCGGACGCGTCGCTGGCGGAAAAGGTCCAGACGTGGCGGGCGAACTCGCGCAGCAGGTAGGAGCCGGGCGTCCAGGAGGGCATCACCAGGCGCACCGGCCCGGCGGCCTCGACCTCCATCTCCACGTGCAGCAGGTGGCTGTGCGGCTCCGGCATGCGGAGCCGGTACGAGACGCCTGCCGCCATCACTTCCGTCTCCGGAAGGCGAGCGTGGCCAGCACCCCCGCCAGGATGCCGGCGCCCACCGCGGCGGCGGGCTTGGCCAGCTTGCCGCTGCCCCGGGCCTCCTTCACGATGCTGCCGGCCATGAACAGCATGTTGGCCGGGCGCTCCGCCAGGCGGCGCATCAGGTACGGGTACCAGGAGTCGCCGAAGGGGACGTAGACGCGGACGTTGTACCCCTCCTCGCGCAGGCGCGTCTGCAGGTCGCGGCGCACGCCGTACAGCATCTGGAACTCGAAGCCGTCCTTGGCGATGCCCTTTTCCCACACGAAGCGGCGCGCCTCGTCGATGATGGCCTCGTCGTGCGTGGCGATGGCGGGGTAGCGGCCGGCCTCCAGCAGGCGGTGCATCTCCTCCACGTACTTGCGGTCCACCTCCGCCTTGTCCGGGAAGGCCACCGTGGCCGGCTCCTGGTACGCGCCCTTGACCAGCCGCACGCGCGAGCCGAGGGCGATGAGCCGCTCCACGTCGTCCGGCGTGCGGCGCAGGTAGGACTGCAGCACGGTGCCCACGTTGTGGAAGCCGTTGGCCCACAGGCTCTCCACCAGGGCGACGGTGCGCTCGGTGAAGGCGCTGGCCTCCATGTCCAGGCGGCAGAAGATCTCGCCCTCGCCGTCGCCCAGCTCGCGGGCGCGCTGGAGGACGCGCTCCACGTTGGCGCGGCAGAAGTCCTCGTCGATGTCCAGGCCGAGCTGCGTGGGCTTGAGCGAGACGTTGGCCTGCAGCCCGTCGCGGGTGATGGCCTCCAGCGTCCGCACCGCCATGTCCGCCGCCTGCTCCGCCTCCTCGCGGTTGGCGACGGACTCGCCCAGGAAGTCCAGGGAGACGGTGAGGCCCGCCTCGTTGAGCGCGCGGGCGGCGGCGATGGCCTCCTCCAGCGTGTCGCCGGCCACGAAGCGGCGCGCGAAGCTGCGGGACAGCGGGGCGCGGGTGATGACCTTCTTGGCGCGCGGGCTCTCGCTCAGGCGCAGCAGGCTCGTCTTGAGCATACGGATGTCGGTGCGGGTGCGTCCGCGGCGGCGGTCAGGGCTGCTCCGCGCGGCGGGCGGCGATGGTCTCGTCCAGGAGCGCGCGCACCTGGTGCAGGGGCAGGGCCGCCAGGGCGGCGCGCGCCTCTTCCTCGGTGCGGGCGGCCACCAGGTCGCCCGTCTCCAGGTGGCCCATGATGGCGCCCCCGGTGGCGGCCCAGCGGATGAACACCAGGTACCCCGTGTACGGCAGCTCGGGGTCGCCGGTGGCGTCGGTCTCGATGCCCACCGTGTACGGCTCGCCGTCGCCGGCCTCGAACGCGGCGGCGCGTCCGTGCACGGCGGTGTACCCGCCGAGCGTGGACTCGTCCGCGTCTTCCGGCGGGATGGGGTTGAGCCGGTCTTCCGCGCTGGCGTACTTCATGGCCCGGCAAACTAAGGTTCGGGCGATTTCCGCGACAGGAGTGAACTGCAATCTCACGCAGAGACGCGGAGAACGCAGAGAACAGCAGGTACGCTGCGCCGCCGGAGCCTCGCGCGCGGAGCCGGGGATCCAGCCGGCGGTTGAAACCGCGCCTCCAACCGCACGAAGTCCGCCTGCGCGGACTGAACGGGTGCCATCCGCGCCGGGAGCGGGCAAGATCGCATTTCCATGGTAGAGACGCCCCGCCGGGGCGTCTCTACGAGGGGCAGCCGTGCCACCGCAGGCGGCAACGCGCACCAGCGTACTCCCTCTCCCACGCAGTGTGTGGGAGAGGGACAGCGTGGCGCCGAGGACGCGACGACAGTCGCGCGC
The DNA here is from genome assembly GCA_035715345.1 of Longimicrobium sp. Taxonomy (GTDB): domain Bacteria; phylum Gemmatimonadota; class Gemmatimonadetes; order Longimicrobiales; family Longimicrobiaceae; genus Longimicrobium. The sequence continues at coordinate 1,295 of DASTLD010000359.1, read as the reverse complement.
CTCGGTGCCGCGCAGGGTGAGGGCTCGCCCGCCCGCGCGCCATCTCCTACCTTCCGCGCCATCCATCACCCCAACCACGACGATGCAGATGCGCGCGGCGATCTTCCACGAGACGGGCGGGCCGGAGGTGATGCGGATCGAGGACGTGCCCCGCCCGTCCGCCGGCCCCGGCGAGGTGCTGGTGCAGGTGCGCGCGTGCGCGATGAACCACCTGGACCTGTGGGTGCGCCGCGGCCTGCCCATCGAGACCACCATGCCGCACGTCGGCGGCTCCGACATCGCCGGCGTGGTCGCGGAGGTCGGCGATGGGGTGGACGCGGCCCGCGTGGGGGAGCGCGTGGTGGTGAATCCCGGCCTGTGGTGCGGCCGGTGCCGCGAGTGCGGGCGCGGCGAGCACTCCATGTGCCCGCGCTTCCGCATCCTGGGCGAGCACACCAACGGCGGCTTCACGGAGCTCGTCGCCGTCGCGGCGGACCATGCGTACGCGCTGCCGGAGGGCGTCTCGTTCGAGTCGGCGTCCGCGCTGCCCATCTCCTACCAGACCGCCTGGCGCGCGCTGATGACCCGCGCCCGCCTGCGCGCCGGCGAGGACGTGCTGGTGATCGGCGCGTCCGGCGGCACCGCCATCGCCGCCGTGCAGTTCGCGAAGCTGGCCGGCGCGCGCGTGTTCGCCGTCACGAGGGGGGATGACAACGCCGCGCGGCTGAAGGCCCTCGGCGCCGACGTCGTCTACGACCGCGAGCAGGAGGACTGGTCCGCGGCCGTCCACCGCGACACGGGCAAGCGCGGCGTGGACGTGGTGGTGGAGAACGTGGGCGCGGCGACGTGGAGCGGCAGCGTGCGCGCCCTTGCCCGCGGCGGCCGGCTGGTGACCTACGGCGCCACCGCCGGCCCCAGGGTGGAGCTGGACGTGCGCGCGGTGTTCTGGCGGCAGATCGAGGTGATCGGGAGCACGATGGCCTCGCGCGGCGAGTTCGAGGAGATGCTGCGCGTCGTCTTCACGCACGGCGTCGAGCCCGTGGTCGATTCCGTCATGCCCCTGGACCAGGCGCGCGAGGCGCACGAGCGGCTGGAGGCCGGCGGCCAGTTCGGCAAGATCGTGCTGGTGCCGTAACCACAGACGAACATCGTTGGAGGTTGCGGGCTGCGGCGCGTAGGCGGGCGCCCCCACCCGGACTCGCATTACTCGTCCACCCTCCCCCAAGTCTGGGGGAGGGTTGTCGGTCTGCGCGCGGAGGGCGGTTGCGGCGCAGACAAAAAGCCCCTCCCCTGAAGTTGGGGGAGGGGTTGGGGAG
>DASTLD010000358.1:0-4924 GCA_035715345.1 Longimicrobium sp. | reverse complement strand
CGGGACAGACGTACGGAGCGGCGATCTTCGCATTCCCATGGTAGAGACGCCCCGCCGGGGCGTCTCTACGGGGGCGGCCATGCCGCGGCAGGACGCAACGCGCGCAGACGGAAAGCCCCTCCCCCGAAGTTGGGGGAGGGGCAGGCGAGGAACGAGCGGGGAGGGGGCCTCCGCCCACGGGAGGCAGCCCGCCTCCCGCCTCGAAGCTGGCTACTCGTCCGCGTCCATGCCGGTCCAGCCCTGGATGTAGCGCAGCACCGTGTGGTTCTGGATGGAGCCGAACCAGCGGTCGTGGATCTCCTTGCCCTCCGGCGTATTGGTGAGCCACTCGCGGAACTGGTTGGGGCCCTGCATGTCCGTCCAGTAGGCCTCGTTCACGTACTTGGGCCGGTCGTGCACCGCCTGCGGCTTGCCGTAGTTCCCGATGAAGCCGTCCAGCAGCACCCACGTCTTGCGGTCCACGCAGCCGAACTGACGCGCGGCGGTGCCCAGCTTGGCGTCCAGCCACTCCAGGAACGCGGGCTCGTTCACCCCCTTCTTGACGTCGAACAGGTGCACCACCCGGATCATCGCTTCCTCCCCCGTACGAGTTGAACGAGCCTGGCCAGCGGGTCGTAATGCCGGTCCACCACCCGCTCCTTGAGGGGGATGATGGCGTTGTCGGTGATGGTGATGTGCTCCGGGCACACCTTGGTGCAGCACTTGGTGATGTTGCAGTAGCCGATGCCGTGGGCGTCCTTGAGGTCGTCCACCCGGTCCTCCACGTCCAGCGGGTGCATCTCCAGCGCGGCGGCCTGCACCAGGAAGCGCGGGCCGATGAAGCGGTCGTGCTTGTGGTGGTCGCGCAGCACGTGGCACACGTCCTGGCACAGGAAGCACTCGATGCACTTGCGGAACTCCTGCACCCGGTCCACGTCCGCCTGCTGCATGCGCCAGGTGCCGTCCGGCGCGTCCGGCGCGCGCGGCTTGAAGGGCTTGAGCCGCTTCTTGACCTCGAAGTTCCAGGAGACGTCCGTCACCAGGTCGCGCAGGATGGGAAAGGTGCGCAGCGGCTCCACCCGCACCGGCTGCTCCAGGTCCAGCTCGTTCAGGCGGGTCATGCACATCAGCTTGGGCATGCCGTTGATCTCCGCCGAGCACGACCCGCACTTGCCCGCCTTGCAGTTCCAGCGCACGGCCAGGTCGTTGGCCTGCTCCGCCTGCACCTGGTGCACGGCGTCCAGCACCACCATCCCCTCGCTGATCTCCGCCGTGTAGTCGCGCAGCTCGCCGCCGGACGCGTCGCCGCGCCAGATGCGGAAGGTGGCCGTGCGGCGCCCCGTCTCGCCGCGCTGCAGGTTGCGGGACGCCGCTTCGCCGGCGCGTACGGCCGCGGCCCCGCCGGAGACCCCACCCTGGCTGGTGCTCATGCGTTCTCCTGGATGATCTGCTTCAGCTCGGCCGGCATCTCGGCGATGGGGCTGCGCTCCAGCGCCATCCCCCCGTCGTCGCCCCTGCGCACCACGAGGTTGAAGTGCCCGAACGCCTCGTCCTTGGCGGGATGGTCGTCGCGGAAGTGCCCGCCGCGGCTCTCCCTGCGCTCGATGGCGCTCAGGGTGATGGCCTCGGACACGGTGAGCAGGTTGTCGAGGTCCAGCGCGGTGTGCCACCCCGGGTTGTACTCGCGGTTGCCGGGCACGCCCACCCGCGCCGTCCTTTCCCGCAGCCGGGCGATGACGTCCAGCGCGCGCAGCATCTCGTCCTCGCGGCGGACGATGCCCACCAGCTCCTGCATCTGCTCCTGCAGCTCCGCCTGGATCTGGTACGGCCCCTCGCCCGCCGCGCCGCGATCGAAGGGCTCCAGCGCGCGCCGGGCGGCGGCGTCCACCGCGGCGCCGTCCACGCCCGCGGAGCCGTTCGTCCGCGCGAACTCCGCCGCGTACTGTCCCGCACGCCGCCCGAAGACCAGCAGGTCGCTGAGCGAGTTGCCGCCCAGGCGGTTGGCGCCGTGCAGCCCCGCCGCGCACTCGCCCGCGGCGAACAGGCCGGGGACGGTGGACATCTGCGTGTCGCCGTCGACCCGGATGCCCCCCATGATGTAGTGCGTCGTGGGCCCCACCTCCATGGGCGCGGCGGTGATGTCGATGTCCGCAAGCTGCTTGAACTGGTGGTACATGCTCGGCAGCTTCTTGCGGATGTGCTCCGCCGCGTCCGGCAGCTTCTCGCGGATCCAGGAGATGTCCAGGTACACGCCGCCGTGCGGGCTGCCGCGCCCCTCGCGCACCTCGCGCACGATGCAGCGGGCCACGTGGTCGCGCGTCAGCAGCTCCGGGGGGCGCCGCGCGGCCTTGTCGCCCTGCGTGTAGCGCCAGCCCTCTTCCGGGTCGTCCGCCGTCTGCCCCCGGTAGTTCTCGGGGACGTCGTCGAACATGAAGCGGCGGCCCTCGCTGTTGACCAGGATGCCGCCCTCGCCGCGCACCCCCTCGGTGACCAGGATGCCGCGCACGCTGGGCGGCCACACCATGCCGGTGGGGTGGAACTGCACGAACTCCATGTCCTGCAGCGCCGCGCCCGCGTGGTAGGCCAGCGCGTGCCCGTCGCCCGTGTACTCCCACGAGTTGCTGGTGATCTTGTACGCCCGCCCGATGCCCCCCGTCGCCAGCACGACCGCCTTGGCGCGGAACAGGCGGAAGCGGCCGCGCTCGCGCTCGTAGCCGAAGGCGCCGCAGACCCGGTCGCCGTCCTTGAGCAGCGTGGTCACCGTGCACTCCATGTGCACGTCGATGCCCTGGTGGATGCCGTGGTCCTGCAGGGTGCGGATCATCTCCAGCCCCGTACGGTCGCCCACGTGGGCCAGGCGCGGGTAGCGGTGCCCGCCGAAGTTGCGCTGCAGGATGCGCCCGTCCTGCGTGCGGTCGAAGAGCGCGCCCCACGCCTCCAGCTCGCGGATGCGGTCCGGCGCCTCGCGGGCGTGCAGCTCCGCCATCCGCCAGTTGTTGACGTACTGCCCGCCGCGCATGGTGTCCGCGAAGTGCACCTTCCAGTTGTCGCGGTCGTCCACGTTGCCCATGGCGGCCGCGGCGCCGCCCTCCGCCATGACCGTGTGCGCCTTGCCCAGCAGGCTCTTGCAGACCAGGCCCACGCTGACCCCCTCCGCCGCCGCGGCGATGGCCGCGCGCAGCCCCGCCCCGCCGGCGCCGATGACCAGGACGTCGTGCTCGAAGGTCTGGTACTCCGCCATCAGAGGATCCTCCAGTCCGTCCAGACCCCCATGGAGCACATCCGCACGTACAGGTCGCTGAACGCCACGCTGACCAGGCTGGCCCAGGCGAAGCGCATGTGCTTTCCGTTCAGCCGCGAGCACTGCTGGTAGCAGGCGTGCTTGACCGGGTGCCGCGAGAGCTGGTCGATGCGCCCGCCGATCAGGTGGCGCAGCGAGTGGCAGCCGAGGGTGTAGCCGCTCAGCAGGATCACGTTGAGGATCAGGATCAGCGAGCCCACGCCGATGCCGAACTCCGTGCCGCCGGCGCCGTCGTCGAACCACAGCGCCTTCCACGCGTCCCACGCCAGCAGGACGATGAAGACCAGGGCGACGTACAGGAAGTAGCGGTGCACGTTCTGGAGGATGAGCGGCAGGTGGCGCTCGCCCAGGTATCCCTTGCGCGGCTCGCCCACGGCGCAGGCGGGCGGGTCGGCCCAGAACGCCTTGTAGTAGGCGCCGCGGTAGTAGTAGCAGGTAAAGCGGAAGAGCCCCGGGAAGGGGAGGATGATCAGCGCGGGCGAGAAGGGCAGCCATCCCGGCCACCATCCGGGCTTGGGGCCGAACCACGCGTGCGGCGAGTCGCCCCAGACCTCGGGCGAGTAGAAGGGCGACAGGTAGGGGCCGTGGGTGTAGTGCTCGTTCTGGAAGGCGGCCCAGGTGGCGTAGACCACGAACGCGGAGAGGATGGTGAACACCACCGCGGACTGCAGCCACCACGCGTCCCTGCGCGAGGTCTCGCCGAAGCGGGGGGCGGGGGCCAGGACGGGCAGGCTCGGCATACGGGTCCCTACGCTCCTGTGCGTGGGGTGGAGGCGTGCCGCGGTGCGCGGCGCTTACCGGCAGGGGAGAAAACGCCTGGAATGATGAGGCGCGGCGGGGCGATGGACAAGGGAGCGCGCGCGCCGGGCGCGCGACTCAACCGCCGGAGGGATCGGGCTTCACGTAGAGCACCTCGCCGGGCCCCACCGCGCGGATCGCGTCCACGATCCGCGACGCGATCGGCTGCAGATCGTCGAACTTTATGCTGCCGATGGCGAGCACGACGATGCCGATGGCGAGGCCCGCGACGTTCTGCTGGTGCGGCAGGTTGCGGTCGGCGGTCAGGAAGACGTCGAAGCGCGACTGGGCCAGGTGGAGCAGCGCGCCGTTGCGCGTGCCCGACCAGCCTGCCTCGACCACCGTCTGCGCGTCGATGTCCGGCAGCTCACGTTTGAGCGGGCGCGGCAGGTTCTCGTCGAACAGGACGCGCTTCACGCCACGCGGCCGAGGACCGCGGGAACGGCCTGCTCCAGGAAGGCGTGCACCTGCTCGCGGCGAACGCTGGGAAAGTGGTCCAGGAACTCCTCGAGGCTGTAGCCGCCCTCCAGGTATTCGACCAGGTTCTGCACGGGCACGCGCGTGCCCACGAAGACCGGCGTCCCGGAAAGGATCTCCGGATCGCTGTGGACCACGCGGCCGTCCGGGAGGGCGGTGGGGCGGAGCTCGGGCATGGGGCTCCCCTGGGATCGTGGTGAGGTGTGGCCTGTTCGAAGGTATTCGAACCGGGGTCCACGTGCCAGCGGGGCGTCTCAGGCTGCGCAGCGGTGGGCGTGGGATGCAGGAGCGGGCAGGCAAGCGAAGACTCGTGTGGAACTGCGGAGTGCCTCCCGTGGGCGGAGGCCCCCTCCCCGCTCGTTCCTCGCT
>DASTLD010000357.1:0-10560 GCA_035715345.1 Longimicrobium sp. | reverse complement strand
CCCCCCCCCCGCCCTCGCGCGGATCTCATCTCCCTTCCCATCATCCCCTCCCGACACCACATGCCGAGCACGGCGCGGGTGCACCTGCTCAACCTGGGCGTGGACGCGCTGCGGCTGGTGGCGGCGCCGCTGCTGGACCGCCGCTGCGCCCGCTGCCTGGTCTCCGAGAAGCGCCATCCGCTCACGGACGGGCTGTGCCAGGCGTGCATCGCCGCCGGCCCGCCGCGGCCGCCGGAGCCCGCGACGGAGAAGAACCTGCGCGAGCTGCGCGAAGCGGTGGCGGCGGCGCTCCCGGGCGGGCCGGGCAGCGTGCCGGGGCCGCACGACGCCATCGTGCTCAACAGCGGCGGCAAGGACAGCCTGTACATGATCGTGCGGCTGCTGCGCGACTTTCCCGGCCTGCGCCTGCTCTCCGTCAGCTACGACAACGGCTTCCTGAACGAGCTGTCCGTGCGCAACATCCAGGCGGTGTGCGCGGCGCGCGGCGTCGAGAGCCTGGTGGTGAAGCCGGACCCCGCCATCTACCGCGCCATCATCGGCGCCGGGATGCGCGCCGCGGGCACGGTGGGCTGCTACCGCGTGGACAGCATGGACGGCGCGATCTTCCGCGACCTGGCGTCGGCGCTGGCGGTGGAGCGGCGCATCCCGCTGGTGTTCTGCGGGCACACGGCCGCGCAGACGCGCACCATCCTGGGCCTGGACCAGTGCACCATGCCGCCGGAGATGCTGGCCCGCGACCGCGCGGACTACTTCGGCATCCCCGTGGCGGACGTGTTCGGCGGCGACGACGCGCACGTGTGGAAGGGCAGCCGCCACGACCCGGCCCGCATCCCCCGCTGGGTGTTCCCGCACCACGCCTGGCGCCCGTCGCAGGCGGAGATCGAGAGCTTCCTCGCCGAGGCCGGCTTCGCGCCGCCGCGGGTCAAGCAGTACTTCACCGGCAACGACCTGCAGGCCGTCTTCCTGCTCCACGACTACCGCCGCATGGGCTGGTTCAGCTACGAGCCGGAGGCGGCCATCATGCTGCGCGCGGGGCTGGTGGACCGCGCGGAGTGGCGCCGCATCTACGCGCTGATGGAGGTGGTGGCCCGCTCGGGCCGGCTGACGCGCCGGGTGGCCGCGCCCGTGCTGGCGAAGTTGGGCCTGGACTACGAGGAGCTGTTCACTCCGGCGGAACTGGCAGCGTCCGGTCGAACGCGTTGACCGCCTCCGCCAGCAGCGCCAAGTCGTCCGGCGTGTGCGCGGCGTTGATGCAGATGCGCAGGCGCGGCCGCCGCGGCCCCACCGCGGGCGAGACGATGGGCGTCACCAGCGCGCCGCGGTCGCGGATGAACGCGGCGGCGGCCAGCGCGGTGTCGTCGTCGGGATAGTGGACGGGGACGATGGGGCTCTCCGCCGGGTGGGCGCCGGCGCCGCGGTCCAGCGCCGCCAGGAAGGCGGCGACGTTCCGCCGCAGCGCCTGCCGCCGCCACGGCTCCGCCTCCATCACCTCCAGCGCGCACGCGGCCGCCGCCACGGCGGAAGGCGTGGCCGCGGCGGAGAAGATGTAGGGCGCGGCCACGTGGCGGATGCGGTCCGCCGTGGCCGCGTCGGTCGCGACGAAGCCGCCGTTGGACGGCACCGCCTTGGACAGCGAACCCACCCAGCAGCGCACGTCCGCGCCGTCCAGGCGAAAGTGTCCCCCCGCCGGGTCCGTGGGAGGCGCCAGCACGCCCAGCCCGTGCGCGTCGTCCACCAGCAGCGTGGCGCCGGCGGCGTGCGCCGCGCAGGCGATGCCGGGCAGCGGCGCCAGGTCACCGTCCATCGAGTACACGCTCTCCACGAACACCACCGCGCGCCGCCCCGCCGCGTCCGCCAGCCGCTCGCGCAGGTGCGGCGCGTCGTTGTGGCGAAAGCGGTGCATCCGCGCGCCGGCCAGCGTGCACGCGTCGATCACGCTGCGGTGGCAGAGCGCGTCCACGAACGCCGCCGTCCCCCGCCCGCCCACCGCCGCCATGGCCCCGATGTTGGCGAAGTAGCCGGACGAGAAGGTGACGCAGTCCTCCGTGCCGTACAGCGCCGCGATGCGCCGCTCCAGCGCCAGGTGCTCCGGCGTGGTGCCGGTCAGCAGGCGCACGCCGCCGGTCGCGGTCCCGCCCCGCGCGATGGCCTCCGCCGCGGCGCGCTCGATGGCCGGGTGGCCGATCAGCGACAGGTAGTCGTACGACGAGCCCACCAGGTACTCGCGGCCGTCCAGCAGCGCGCGCGCCGGCCCGCTGCGCGTCAGCGGCTGGTTGTACGGGTACACGCCGCGCGCCCGCGTCTCCGCCAGGCGGGTCTCCAGCAGGGTGGACATCAGGGGAGATGGGGGAGGCTAGACGCGCGGAAAGCCGAGCAGCAGCGACATCAGCGCCAGCAGCACGATGGCGCCCGCGTACACCATCAGGCCGGGGCCGATGCGGCCCTCCGCGGGCGCGTCGTCCTCGCGCGGCGGCGCGCGGTCCGGGCGGAGCAGGCGCGACCACTCCCACCACAGCAGCGTGCGCACGCGGCCGGTGGAGGGCACGCCCTCCACGCCGAAGCGGCGCATCTCCGGGTCCGGCGCGTGGTAGGTGCCGAACATCCGGTCCCAGACGATGAAGAGCAGGCCGTAGTTGCTGTTGTAGTAGGCCTCGTCGGCGCTGTGGTGCAGCCGGTGGTGCTGCGGCAGGTTCAGCACGAAGGCCAGCCCTGGCACGCGGCCCAGCGGCGCCAGCCAGTCGCCCTGGTGCACGAACACCGTGTAGGTGCCGATGATGCCCGCCACCAGCAGCATGACGGCGGGGCGGACGCCCAGCGGCAGCAGCAGCCCCCACGCCAGGCAGGTGCCGATCATCACCAGCGGGTGGTTGCGCAGCCCCGCGCTCAGGTCGATGGTGCGGCTCTGGTGATGCACGATGTGCGACGCCCACAGCACCGGCCAGCGGTGCATCAGGCGGTGGTGCACGTAGGACAGGAAGTCGCCCAGGACGAAGCAGATCGCCACCTGCACGGCGAGGGAATCGATGCGGAAGAGCGCCACGTGCGGCGCCAGCGCGTCGTAGAAGAGCAGGAACGCGCCCACGATGATGCCGTCGGAGAGCAGCGTGATGCCGCCCAGCATCAGGTTGACGCCCGTCTCTTCCGGCCCGCGCGGCTGGAGCGTGCGGTGGCGGACGGCGCGGTCGTACAGGACCAGGGGGATGATGACGGCGGGCGCAAAGAGCTGGAGCGTGCGCGGGTCCATGGAGGGGTGCGGGATGGAGGGTTACCGCCAGAGATGGGACCAGCCAAGAAATACGAGCATCATAGTCGCGACCACCGTGGCGGTCAAAGGAAAAACGTACACCGGCCACGGCCCGTACCAGTCCAGCAGCGACGCGGTGCGCGGCTTGTGGCGCAGGAACAGGTAGTTGGCGCCCAGCCGATGGTTCACGATTCCGATCACCGCCGCGTACGCGATCAGCAGCAGCCACAGCCGCGGCAGCATCGCCATCCCCCCGGCGGGCGGCACGGTGAGCGCGGCGGCGGTGCCGAACACCACCAGCCCGGGATGGACGATCCAGTACTTGAGGCGGGTGATGCGGTCGTGGCGCTCGTCCAGGTCCGGCGTGAGGATGCTGACGATGCCGCCCGGCAGCGCGAAGCACACCATCCACGTCGCCAGCAGCGGCGACCCGGAGGCGACGTAGCCGAGCGAGAGCAGCGCGCTGAGGTTGCACAGGTCCAGCGGCAGGTGCTGCCCCGCGCGGAAGTCGCCGCGCGCCACCCGCCACGCGGTCCAGGCCGCCACCGTGGACGCCAGCACCACCGCCGTCGCCGTCAGCAGCGGGGGCATGCGGGTGTCGGGGTCATGGGATGGTGGGATGGGTGGGATGATGATGGAGGTTGTCGCGCGGGGGGGCCCTCACCCTGCGCGGCACCGAGGCGCGCGACTGTCGTCGCGTCCTCGGTGCCACGCTGTCCCTCTCCCACAAACTGCGTGGGAGAGGGAGTACGCTGGTGTGCGTGGCCACCTGCCGTGGCGGGGCAGATCACGCGGATGTCCGCCACCCTCCACGCGTGCCGCCGTCTGCCTCTCGTGGGCGGAGGCCCCCTCCCAAACCCTCCCCCAACTTCGGGGGAGGGCTTTCTTTCCGCGCGCACCGCCGCCTGCCGTGGCAAGGCCACCCCCGTAGAGACGCCCCGGCGGGGCGTCTCTACCATGGACATGCGCAGACCAGCGCTCCTTACGCGGCCCTCACCCGTTCAGTCGGCGAAGGCCGACTTCACGTTTTCGTTGCCGCGATTTCAATCGCCAGGCGGCCCCCGCGCCGGCCTCATCATAGGCCGCCCGGGCTGGCGATTCAAGAAAATTCGCGGCGGCGCGGCGGCGATGGTAACGTGAATCGCATCTCCCCCGATCGACCCGCGAGCATCCACCCCGCCAACCGCACCCCGCCGTGAGCACCGAGGATCATCCCGACGCCGCTCCCCCACCCCACCCGGAGCCATCTCCACCGACGCCGGCTTCCTCGCCCGCGTCCTCCACATCACGGGAGCTGGAGCGGCGGGGTGCGGTGCGGCTGCCGTCGACGCTGGGGAGCACCATCGCGGCCAGCGCGGCGACGTTCACGGCCGTGGTGGCGGTGGTCATCGCGGTGTGGGACAACGTCCAGACGCGCGAGCACAACCGCCTGTCCGTGCTGCCCTACGTCGTCATCCAGCGCACGCAGCAGCAGGAGGGCGAAGGAGGCACGGCCACGATCACCATGAGCAACGAGGGTGTGGGGCCCGCCATCCTGCAGAGCGTGGAGATCCGCGTGCCCACGGCCACCGGCCGCGACACGGTGGTCTCCGAGTGGGGCGCCGCCGCGCCGTACATCCAGCGCATGGGGCTGGGCATCCGCGGCTGGATGGACGTGGACAGCGGCATCGCGCTGGGCGTGCAGCGCAGCGGCGTGCTCCTGCGCGCCGCCGCCGAGGGCGACAGCGCCATGATCCGCGTGCAGCAGCTCCTGGACGGGCTGGCGCTGCGGCTGCGCTACGCCTCCATCTACGGCCAGCGCCACGAAGCCACCCTCGGCGACTGGTAGCCGGCGGTTGAACGCGGACGGCCGCCCGGGACTCATCGTCCCCGGGCGGCCGTCGTGCGAGCGGCGCGGCTCAGCGCTCGAAGAAGGGCGACGGCTCTACGCCCAGGGCGCGCAGGTAGACGTATCCCTGGCCGCGGTGGTGGATCTCGTTGTCGATCACGTACAGGATCAGGCTGTACGCGGGGCCGGGGTACTGCCCGAAGGCCACCAGGTGCTCCTGGAAGCGCTCGGGCGGGATCTGCGCCCACAGGCGGTTCATCTCCTCCGTGTCCCGGTCCCAGCGGCGCAGGATCTCGTCCTTCGGCAGCTCGGACCGGTCCCAGCTCGTCTCCCACTCGTTGCTGACCACCCCCTTCACGGTGGGCAGCGCCATGCTCAGCAGCTCCATGGCCAGCACGCCGAACGTCCGCATGCCGCCGATGCTGAAGGTGAAGAGCTGGTCCTCGGGGAACGCCTCGATAATGCGCCGCGTCAGGCGGCGGTGGCCCTGCCAGTGCTCCAGGAGCTGCTCGGGGGTGATGACGGCGGCGGTGGCGGCGGGCGCCGCGGGCGATGCGGTGGACACGGAAGACCTCCGGGTTCGGGGGGACGGTGGTCCTGCGGGCACCCTCAGGTTCGGCATCCATTCGGGCGCGCGCCAGCAACCTACACACCGCCTTCCCGGCCCGCAACCACGTCGTCAACGTTTCTCCCGGCAGCGGCAGAAAGCGGCCGCCGGACGCTCACCTGCGCGTGCCCGCGGCGGCACTGCGCCCGCCGAAGCGGCGCGCGACGGTCATGTGGTAGACGGGCTGGCGGTCCTCCATCATCACCCGCAGGGCGCCCTGCCGGCGCAGCTCCGCGATGGCGCGGCCCAGCTCCGCCTGCAGGGCCTGGAAGTTCCTGACGCCCAGGCTGTCCAGCATCTCCGACTCCACCTCCCACCCCGCCGCCGCCGCGCCCTCCGGGTCGGCCGGCGCCGCGAAGCGCTGGTGCGACACGTCCAGCGTGGTGCCGAACTCGTGCGCGCTCACCGTCTGCGAGGCGTTGGGGTTCACCTTGCGCAGCTCCGCCTGCGTCTCGTCCGTGCGCAGGACGGAGGTGATCTTCATGCGGTAGCGCGGCAGGCCCAGGCTGTCCAGGCGCTGGTGGAAGCGCCTGCCCAGCTCCAGCAGCATGGCGCGCGTGTCCGGCGTGGCGTAGGGAACGCTGTGCTCCATCCTGCGCAGCACCCAGTGCTCGGTGCTGTCGCCCAGGGGAACCAGCCGGCCCGCGCGCACCAGGCGCTGGATCTCCTGCTCGCCGGAGACGCGGATGCCCAGGCTCTGCGCGATGGCGATCTGCTCGGCGTTCTTGTCGCGCCGCAGGCCCCACACCTCGCGCCAGCGCAGCTTGCGCACCTGCTGGAACGCCCGGCGCACGGAGTCTTCCGCCGCGGCCACCCGTGCCGCGACCGCCGCGGAGTCCTCCGGCGCCGGCGGGGCCGGGCGCGCGGGGGCGGCGGCGCGCGGCGGCTCCTCGCGCTCCGCGTCCGCGAAGTCGCGGTGCCCGCTGCGCCCGCACGCCCCCAGCGCCAGCACCCCCGCCAGCCCCATCGCCATCCAGCTTCGCATCCGTTGCATCCGATCCCTTCCGCGGCCCGTTGAGGAGAGCCGGCGGCGCGGGGCCAGATGCATGCCAGCGGGGCGGGAGCCGGCGCATCCCCCGGTGCGGCCGCGGGCATCCCCCGTCGCCCGCCCCGCCGCACTCCCGCACTCACGCACTTCCGCACTTCCGCACTCCCAAAAGCCGCGGGAAATCAGCACTTACGCGGGTGCGCGCGTTGACCGGCGCGGCGCGCGCGCGTACTTTGCCGCGCTATGGCAGCCGCCCCCAAACGCCTTCTCTGGGTCGACGACGAGATCGATCTGCTCCGCCCGCACCTGCTGTTCATGCAGGGGCGCGGCTACCACGTGGACGCCGCCTCCAACGGCGACGACGCGCTGGAGCTGGTCCGCCTTTCCGGCTACGACCTGATCCTGCTGGACGAGCAGATGCCCGGCCGCACGGGCATGGAGGTGCTCGACGAGATCCGCCGCTTCGACGCGCGCGTGCCGGTGGTGATGGTCACCAAGAGCGAGGAGGACCTCACCATGACGGAGGCCATCGGCCGCCGCGTGGCGGACTACCTCGTCAAGCCGACGTCACCGCGCCAGGTGCTGTCCGTGGTGACCCGCCTGCTGGAGGGCGACGCGCTGCAGCAGCAGGCCATGGCCCGCGAGTTCACCACGCGCTTCCGCCAGCTCAACGCGGACCGCGGCCGGGTGCGCGGCTGGCGGGAGTGGTGCGAGACGTACAGCGAGCTGGTGGACTGGGAGCTGCGCCTGCGCGAGGCGGGCGAGACCGGGCTGCTGGCCTCGCTGGAGACGCTGCTGGACGACTTTCGCCGCGAGTTCTGCCGCTTCGTCTGCGACGAGTACGGGCACTGGACGCGCGGCGCGGAGGACCGGCCGCCGCTGTCGGTGGACATCGTCCCCCAGTACCTGGCGCCGCTGATCGGCCGGGACAGCCGCGTGCTGTTCGTCATCGTCGACTGCCTGCGGCTGGACCAGTGGCGCTCGCTGGTGCCCCTGCTGGAGCCCATCGCCCAGGTGGAGGAGGCGCTGTACTGCTCGATCCTCCCCACGGCCACGCCCTTCAGCCGCAACGCCATCTTCTCCGGCATGTACCCGGACGGCGTGGCCAGGCGCATCCCCGGCTGGTGGGCGCGCGAGGGCGAGGGCAGCCTGAACGCCGACGAGCTGGACCTGTTCCGCGAGCACCTGGGCCGCCTGGGCCACGGGCCCGCGCTGCACTACGAGAAGGTGTTCGACGCCGGCGACGGCGAGGCGGTGATGCGGCGGCTGCCCGGCTACCTGTCGCAGCCGGGGGTGACGGCGCTGGTGTTCAACTTCGTGGACCTGCTGACGCACGGCCGCTCGGAGAACGCGGTGCTGTGGGAGGTGGCGCGCGACAAGGAGGCGCTGCGCGCGCTGACGCGGCAGTGGTTCGAGCGCAGCGCCGCGCTGGAGGCCATCCGCGAGGCGCTGCGGCAGCGCGTGCCCGTGCTGCTGACCACGGACCACGGCTCCATCCACTGCCACCGCCCCGCGACGGTGTTCGCCAAGCGCGACACCACGCAGAACCTGCGCTACAAGTTCGGCGACGACCTGCGCGCGGAGGACCCGTCGCTGGCGTTCTCCACCAACGACGAGCGCGTGCTGCGCTTTCCCCAAGGACGCGCGGCCACGAACTACCTGATGGCGCTGGAGGACGTGTTCTTCGTCTATCCCACCAAGCTGCGCCAGTACCAGGCCCGCTACCGCGGCAGCTTTCTGCACGGCGGCGTCAGCCCGGAGGAGATGATCCTGCCCGTGGCGCTGCTGACGCCGCGATGAACACCTACCTCCGCATCCTCCGCTACGTCCGGCCGCACGCCGGGCTCTTCTCGCTCGCCATCGGGATGATGATGGTGTGGGCGGCGCTGGACGCGTTCAGCTTCACGCTGCTCATCCCCTTCCTGAGCGTGCTGCTGAACGGCGGCCAGGCGATGGAGGCGGGCGCCGCGGGGGGATTCCTGCAGGCGCAGGCGGGGCCCGTCATCGAGCTGCTGCAGGGCACGGTGGGCTGGGCCATCCGCGGGCGCGAGCCGCTGGACGCGCTGCGCAACGTCGTCGTCTTCCTGTTCGTGATCTACGCGGTCAAGAACCTGGCGTACTACGTCTGCCAGGTGTCCGTGTCGGTGGTCGAGGGCCGCGTGACGCGCGACATGCGCAACCACATCTACGGCCACCTGCTGCGGCTGGGCTTTCCCTTCTTCCAGCGGACGCGCGCGGGGCAGGTCATCAGCCGGGTGACCCACGACGTGGAGCAGATGCGCAGCCTGGTGACCAGCAACGTGGCCAAGCTGATGTGGGAGCTGTTCCAGGCCGTGTTCGCGCTGGTGGTCATGCTGCTGCTGTCGTGGAAGCTGACGCTCGTCGCGGCGCTGTGCCTGCCGCCCATGCTGGGGATGTGGGCGCGGCTGCGGAAGCGCCTGCGCCGGGGCGTGCTGCGCGTGCTGGACGCCGTGGGCGAGGTGGCGTCGCACATCCAGGAGACGGTGAGCGGCGTGCGGCTGGTCAAGGCGTCCGGCGCCGAGCAGTGGGAGGAGGAGCGCTTCCGCAAGCTGACCCGCGGCCAGTACAGGGCGTGGGTCCGCAACGAGCGCTGGCGCAAGTTCTTTCCCCCCGCCACGGAGATGATCACCGCGACGGCCATCCTCGCGCTGCTCTGGTACGGCAGCTACCTGGTGCTGGTGGAGCGGGAGATGCTGCCGGAGGCGTTCCTCGGCTTCCTGACCTTCGCGGGCAAGCTGATGTCGCCCATCAAGTTCATCGCGCAGTTCCCGGCCACGGTGCAGCCGGGGCTGGCCGCGGCGGACCGCGCCTTCGAGCTGCTGGACGCGCCGGTGGAGATCGTGGACCGGCCGGACGCGCTGCCGGTGGAGGGCTTCCGCGACGCCGTGCGCTTCGAGGACGTGGGCTTCGAATACGCCCCGGACCGGCCCGTGCTGGAGGACATCGACCTCGCCATCCCCCGCGGGCAGGTGGTCGCCCTCGTGGGCCCCAGCGGCGCGGGCAAGAGCACGCTGGCGGACCTGCTGCCGCGCTTCCACGACCCCGTGCGCGGGCGCATCACCCTGGACGGGCGCGACCTGCGCGCGCTCAAGCTCAGGGAGCTGCGCGGGCTGCTGGGCATCGTGACGCAGGAGACCATCCTGTTCCACGACACGGTGCGCAACAACATCGCCTACGGCGTCGACGGCGCCAGCCAGGAGCGGGTGGAGGCGGCGGCGCGGGCGGCCAACGCGCACGCCTTCATCGCCGCCATGCCGGAGGGGTACGACACGGTGCTGGGCGAGAAGGGGGCGCGGCTGTCGGGCGGGCAGCGGCAGCGCATCGCCATCGCGCGGGCGCTGCTGCGCGATCCGCCCATCCTGATCCTGGACGAGGCCACCAGCGCGCTGGACACGGAGAGCGAGCGGCTGGTGCAGCAGGCCATCGAGGAGGTGATGGCGCACCGCACGGTGCTGGTCATCGCGCACCGGCTGTCGACCATCAGGCGCGCGGACCAGATCGTGGTGATGGAGGCGGGCCGCATCGTGCAGCGCGGCACGCACGACGAGCTGCTGGCGGTGGACGGGCTGTACCGCCGCCTGTACAACATGCAGTTCGGGGAGCAGGAGGAGGGGGCGGCGGCGTAGGGCCCCTCCGGCGGGGTCTGCGCGGGGCCCCACCCCCCGGCCCCCTCCCCCGCGCCCGCGAGCTGCCGGGCACGCGGACGGCTCCGGGCACGCGGCGCGGGAGAGGGGGAGGGAGCCCAGGGTCTGCGCGGGGCCCCACCCCCCGGCCCCCTCCCCCGCGCCCGCGGGCTGCCGGGCACGCGGACGGCTCCGGGCACGCGGCGCGGGAGAGGGGGAGACCTGAACCGCGAGGCGGCTGGCTCCGCG
>DASTLD010000356.1:0-10212 GCA_035715345.1 Longimicrobium sp. | reverse complement strand
CGACCGTGTACACGTACACCGCCATCGGGGGGCTGCAAACCGTCACCGACCCGCTGAACCAGGTCTACACCATCCACCGGGACGCCCTGGGCCGGGTGACCAGCGAGGTGGACCCGCGCGGCGGGACCCTCTCCTACACCTACGACCGCGCGGGCAACCAGACCGGCGTCGTCAACCGGCGGGGGCAGACCATCTCGCTGGCCTACGACGCGCGCAACCAGGTGGTCTCGCGCACGGCGGACGGGCAGCAGACCACCTGGTCGTACGACCCGGCCGGCCGCTGGATGCAGGCCAGCAACCCCGCCAGCACGGACCGCCTGGAGTACGACGTCGCGGGGCGGCAGACGCGCGCCGTGGTCACCCGGACCGGCGGCACGGTGTACACGCTCGAGTCCACCCACGACGCCGCGGGACAGCGCACCCAGCTGGCGGCCACGGGGCCGTGGACCGGGACGCGCACCGTACGGTACGTCTACGACGCGCTGATGCGGCTGGACACGCTGGTGGACCTGGGCGGCGGCCGCACCAAGCTCTACTTCAACGACGACGGCAAGCTGAACCTGGTGGCGCTGCCGAGCGGCACCGTCGTGGCGGACTACTTCACCTCCGCGCACATCTCCGCGGAGCGCCGCTACGACTGGCAGCTGAACGACGCGCTGGCGGTCGGCTACACGCACGACCGGCTGGGGAACATCGGCAAGCGCTGGAACTTCGACGCCGACACGGCCCGTGCGTTCAGCTACGACGCCCTGGGGAACCTCACCGGCTTCACGGACTGGAACGTCTACGTCGTGCCCGGCGAGGGCGGGACGGAGCCGTGCCACCAGCAGCTCGACGAGGACGTCGGCGTCCACTGCACCGTGGGGCCGGGGACCGCCTCCGACCTGGGCTCGCTGGACAGCCTCTGGCTCGGCGGCCGCTCGTACGACGTGGACGCGGTGGGCAACCGCATCGGCACCGGGGTCACCGTGCAGACGGGGAACCGCATCACCACCTACGGCGCATACACGCTCGAGTACGACGCGGACGGGAACCTGACCCGCAAGCACAAGAGCGGCTACGACCAGGTCATGACCTGGAACAGCCTGGGCCAGCTCACCTCCGTCACCGTGAACGGCGTGACCGTGCGCCACGCCTACGACGCGTTCGGCCGCTGGGTGGTGCGCCGGCACGTGGGCGGCGACTCGCTGCAGTACGTGTACGACGGCGACGACCTGCTGCTCCAGCGCGACGCGTACGGGGGCATGCTCGAGTTCACCTTCTACCCGGGCACGGACCGGCCGCACAGCACCCGGCAGAACGGGCAGACGTACTACTACGCGGAGGAGGAGCCGGGGAGCGTCACCGGGCTGATCGACGGCTCCGGGGCGCTCGCGAACCACTACCGCTACGACCCGTTCGGCGAGACGGAGGTGAAGCTGGAGACCGCGAGCAACCCGTTCCGCTTCGCGGGGCGCCACTACGACGGGCACGGCCGCCTGTACCAGATGCGCGCCCGCTGGTACGACCCGGAGCTGGGCCGCTTCATCTCCGAGGACCCCATCCGGCTGGGAGGCGGCATCAACCCGTATGTCTACGCCGGCAACAACCCGCTCTCCAACACGGACCCGTCTGGCATGTGGTGTGAAGTCCGCAACAAGGGCGAAGAGGACGAAACGCTGCACTGCGAGGATATCAAGCCGCACGACTTCTACACGATCCGCGCCTACCTGGGCGGCTCCGCGGGCGACTGGGCGTTCGAGCTGTTCAAGAGCCTGGGGTGGACCACGTTCGGCTCGGGCGGGTGCGGCTCCGGGTTCTCCGAGTCGCAGTGCGGCGACCTTGCCCGCGGCATCGCCGGCCTCATCGCGTCGCCGGAGCGGGAGTGCTCGTACCTGGGCACCCGCGCCTCGCGGCGCATGGGCCAGGGGCTGTACCGCCTGCGCAGCAACGCCCACATGGCCCGAAGGCACGGAAGCACCCCCAGCGGGCGCGGCGCGTATGGCTTCAGCATTCCGCCCTTCTCCCGGCGCGTGGAGTTCAACCAGCTCATCTGGGACGAGGGAATGCAGGGCCACTTCACCAACTACATCGCGCACGAGGAAGCGCACATCCGCTACTGGTACCTTGGCGAAGGACACCCGCATGACCCGAGCAACCCGAAGGACCGCATCTTCACGATGGCGGGCCGCTGTGGACCGCTCAACTAAGGATACGCGCCGCGTGCGGCGCCGCGGAGTGGTCCTGCTCGCGCTGGGAACGGCGGCCTACGCCTGTCCACGTGCGCGCGACGCGGAGTCGGAGACGCTGCTGCGGCTCTCCGCGCTCCATGAGCGGGTGGAGGAGTCCGCCCGCTCCCGCCCCGGCCCGCCCGCCGACCTCCGGGAAGCGTGCGCGGGGAATACCGCCGGGCTGTGCGGGGAGGTGGCCCGGGGCAGGCAGCCGGCGGACGCGTGGGCGACGGCGGTGGCCTACGCCCGGCAGGGCAGTGCGTACGAGCTCCGCTCCGCCGGGCCGGACCGGCGGATGCGGACGGCGGACGACCTGGTGATCGCTTCCTCCCGCGTGGACGCGCAGCGGCGGGAGCTGGCGGGGTGCTACGCCGGCCGGAGGGGCGGGGCGCCGGCCCCCGCCGCGGAGGTCCGGCTCGACACGACGCGCGTGGGAGTGGCCGGGTACCGCTTCTCCATGCCGTCCGGCTACTTCGGAAAGTGGTTCCCGCTCGGGGACTTCGTGCTGCTGGAGTTCAACCTGATCGAGAGCTACGAGCCCGTGCTCATGCGCGTGGAGGGAGATTCGCTCGTCCCGCGCGACCCACGGGCCGCCGGAGGCCGCATCCCGACGCTGAACCGTGCCCCCTGCGGCGCGGAGACGCAGGCGGAGGCCCGCCGCTGAGCAGCGGGCCGCCACGCCCCCTGCGAGCCGTCCGGCGGAGCACGTGCACCGGGCGGCTCCTCGCGCGCGCCATCGCGGGCAGTGCTAGCCGCTGCCGGAGAGGAGGCTGGAGATGAGGAATCGCGCCGACGCCATCCGGTTCTTCCCGCCGCTTCCCGGAGGATGCGGAATCGTGCTGGCCTGCCTCCTCCTCGCGGGGTGCGGCTGGGCTCCGGGGAGCGACGACGACGCCGAGAGGATCGAGAGGCTGCACCCTCCGGAAGAGGCGGTGGAGGAGATGGGCCGGACCACGTCTCCGGACTCCCTGGTGGACGCCGTCGTGACCCGCACCAGCGTCGACGCCACCACCCCGTTCGTCTACAGGGTTCATCTGCTTCCCCGCGGCGGACGTCCGGGGGCGGACGCAGGGGCCTCGTTCGTGGCCGACCAGGCCGAAGCGCTGCAGGTCGTCTGGACGGGGCCCACACTGCTGGAGATCCGCTACGCGAAGGCGCGCATCTTCGACTTCAGCAACTTCTGGCGGTCGCGCGAGGTCAAGGACTTCCGCCACATCGTCGAGCTCCAGCTCCGGCCGGCGGCATCGCCCGCCCTTCCCGCGCCCGACTGGCCGCCGCCGCTCTGACCGCGATGCCCCCGGGCCCCGCGTCACGTGTGCTTGCCTTTCGTTTCCAGACGTAATAATATCGGTGGACGGCGGTCTTCTCCTGCACCCCCTTCCGGGAGGCATCTATGCGCAAGCTGAAGCTGGACGTCGAGGAACTCCGGGTGGACTCGTTCGAGACCGGCGGCGCGCCGGAATCGGGCACCGTGGCCGGGTACGAGGTGGTGACGTGCGCCGTGGGGAGCTGCACGCCGTACCCTTCGCTGCACAACACGCGCTGCGGCTGCACGCCCGTCCTCGATTAGTGCGGGATCGGGCATCGGCCGGAACGGAACCTGCGCGCCTCCCCCGCCCACCATCACGCGGAGGGAGGCGATGCGGAAGCTGAGGCTGGACCTGGACGAGCTGGCGGTGGAGACGTTCGCCGTGGACGCGGACGAGGCGCGGGAGGAGGGCACGGTGGAGGCGCACGAGCTGGCGCCGACGCTCAAGACGCTCTGCGGCACCACGTGCGGGACGCTGCTGGCGTCCAACCCCACCTGCTGCCCCTGCACCCCGATGTTCTGACTGCCGCGGTCACGTTCCCGTGGACCCGAAGCCGCCCTCGCCGCGCCCCGAGCCGGCGAGGGCGTCTGTTTCCACCACCTCCGGCGTCTCGAAGCGCGCGAACACGAGCTGGGCGATGCGGGTGCCGCGGGGGATGGGCAGCGGCTCGGCGCCCGCGTTCCAGAGGATGATGCGCAGCTCGCCGCGGTAGTCGGGGTCGATGGTGGCCGGCGAGTTGGGCAGGGTGATGCCGTGCTTCAGCGCCAGGCCGGAGCGCGGCCGCACCTGGCACTCGACACCGTCGGGCAGCTCCATCGCCAGTCCCGTGGCCACCAGGCGGCGCTCCCCCGCCCCGAGCACGAAGTCCGGCTCGGCGGACGCCACGTCGTACCCCGCGGACCCGGGCGTCTGCCGCGCGGGAAGCGGCAGGTCGGGGTTGTGCGGCAGGCGCAGGAAGCGGACGGACGGCATAGGTTACAGGTTACAGGGGACAGGTTACAGCCGGCAACTACGAGATCTTCTGAACCTCTGCGCCCGCTGCGTGAGAAGCAGGTAAGGGCCCAAGCGAAGGGGACAGCCCCGCGCACGCGAAGGCTGTCCCCTGTA
The DNA here is from genome assembly GCA_035715345.1 of Longimicrobium sp. Taxonomy (GTDB): domain Bacteria; phylum Gemmatimonadota; class Gemmatimonadetes; order Longimicrobiales; family Longimicrobiaceae; genus Longimicrobium. The sequence goes on along the minus strand of DASTLD010000356.1, from coordinate 5,585 downwards.
CCCTGTCGCCTGTAACCTGCAGTTACGACAGCACGCTCTCCAGCGGCACCAGCGGCAGGTCGAACGCCTCGGCCACGCCGGGATACACCACTTTGCCCTCCACCACGTTCAGCCCGAGGGCCAGCGAGTGGTCCGCCTTGCTGGCCTCCTTCCACCCCAGCCGCGCCAGCCGCTGCGCGTAGGGGAAGGTGGCGTTGGTCAGCGCCAGCGTGGACGTGCGCGGCACGCCGCCCGGCATGTTGGCCACGCCGTAGTGGATGACGCCGTCCACCTCGTAGATGGGGTCCTCGTGCGTGGTGGGGCGGATGGTCTCCACGCAGCCGCCCTGGTCCACCGCCACGTCCACGATCACCGCGCCCGGCTTCATCACCTTGAGGTCCGCGCGCTTGATCAGCTTGGGGGCCTTGGCGCCCGGCAGCAGCACCGCGCCCACCACCAGGTCCGCGGTCTCCAGGCGCTCCAGCAGGTTGTGCCGGTTGGAGTAGATCATCTCCACGTTGGCCGGCATCACGTCGCTCAGGTAGCGCAGGCGCTCCAGCGACAGGTCCAGGATGGTGACGCGGGCGCCCAGGCCCGCCGCCATCTTGGCCGCGTTGGTGCCCACCACGCCGCCGCCGATGACGACCACGTTGGCTGGCGCCACGCCGGGCACGCCGCCCAGCAGCATCCCCCGGCCGCCGTAGTACTTCTCCAGGTACTTGGCGCCCGCCTGGATGCTCATCCGCCCCGCCACCTCGCTCATGGGCGTCAGCAGCGGCAGCTCGCCGCTGGGAAGCTGCACCGTCTCGTACGCCACGCACACGGCGCCGGACTGGATCATCCCCTGCGTCAGCGCCTCGTCCGCCGCGAAGTGGAAGTAGGTGAACAGGAGCTGGCCGGGGCGCGTGCGCGCATACTCGACCTTGATGGGCTCCTTGACCTTCATGATCATCTCCGCCCGCTGCCACACCTCTTCCACGTCGTGCAGGGTGGCGCCGGCGGCCAGGTACTGCTCGTCGGCAAAGCCGCTGCCCAGGCCGGCGCCCGCCTCCACCATCACCTGGTGGCCGGCCTGCACCAGCGCCTCGGCCCCCGCGGGGACCAGGGCGATGCGGTTCTCGTTGGTCTTGATCTCTTTGGGGACGCCGATGAGCATCGTACGCAGCGTTCGGGGATCGTGCACTGAAGCGCGCTCACCGTCGAGCGCGGCGACAATGTACACCCTCGGCGGGATTTGGCGAGAGTCCGTCCGAAAGTGCGTGAGTGCGTGAGTGCGTGAGTGCGTGAGTGCGTTGCGGGGGCGATGGGGTGATGCGGGCTTACCGGCCGCGGAAGCGGCGCAGGAAGGCGGCGGCGAAGGGGGAGCGCTCCACGGCTGCCTCGTCGAGCGGGTTGTTCCACCACACGCCCTCGCTGTTGGCCAGCAGGATCAGGGTCAGGCGCTCGTCGGGCAGCTTGAGGTAGAGCGCGGAGTACGCCTCCGGCCACCACCCCGAGTGCCACACCGTCCGCCGCCCGTCCACCTCCTGCACGAACCACCCGATGCCGTACGGCAGCACCTGGCCGGCGGACGAGCGCCCCGCCCGCCACATCTCCGACCGTGAGGCTTCCGAGAGCAGCCGCCCGTCGTCCAGCGCGGCGTCGAAGCGCGCCAGGTCCAGCGCCGTGCTGACCACGCCGCCGGCCGCGCCGTCGCCCTGCGGCTCCAGCTCCGGCGAGCGGACCAGCGCGCCCGCGGAGTCCACGCGGTACGCCACCGCCACCTCCGCGGCCAGGTCCGCGCGCAGCGGCAGGCGGCGGTGGGTGCGCGCGGACCGCGTCATCCCCACGGGCGCGAACACCTCCTCCGCCACCAGGTCCGAGAACGCGCGCCCGGCCACCTGCATCATGGGCCGCGAGGCCCAGGAGAAGGAGACCGGGTTGTAGTAGAAGCGCTCGCCCACGGTGCCGTTGGCCTGCATGGAGAGCACGTGGCGCAGCGTCAGCGGCTGCGTGTCGCAGGGGTAGTCGGCGAAGAAGATGCGCGGCCCGCCCGCGCGGGCATCCACGCAGAACTCCGCCCAGTCCGCGAACTCCATCATCGGGCGGTCCAGGTCCAGCACGCCGCGCTCCACGAGCCGCATGGCCACCACGCCCGCGATCGTCTTGGTGACTGATGCGATGGGGAACGGCGTGTTCTCCGTCACCGGCCGCCGCGCCTCCACGTCCGCCCAGCCGAATCCCCGCGCCAGCACCACCTGCCCGTCGCGCACCACCGCCACCGCCAGCCCGGGGATGCGATGCGCCCGCCGCAGCGAATCCACCTCCGCCGCGAACGCCGCCACCTCCGCATCCCCCGACACCGCGGCCGATGAGCGGGCGGATGAGCAGGCGCCGCAGCACAGCAGCGCGATGACGGACAGAGCAGAGATGCGCATCGTTTCGATCGTGAGGGTGATTCGACTCGGCCGACCTGGGACGCACGTCATCGTGCGGGCGTTTACTCTCGCACTTTCGCACTCTCGCACTGAAAAAGCCCCCGCCCGGCGCGATGCCGAACGGGGGCTCTCTACAGCGATCGAGCGAGCGAATCAGTCCGCCGCGCGGCCGGCCTCCTCGCCGGCGGGGGCGGGCTGGCCGCCGCCGCCCTGGCCCTGCTCCATCTCCGCCAGCGCGGCCTTGCGGCTCAGGCGCAGGCGGCCCTTCTCGTCGATGGAGAGCAGCTTGACCGGCACGGCGTCGCCCTTCTTGAGCACGTCCTCGGTCTTGTCCACGCGCCCGGCCTGGATCTCCGAGATGTGGAGCAGCCCCTCCGTGCCGGGCATGATCTCCACGAACGCGCCGAAGGTGGTGGTGCTCTTGACGATGCCGTCGTAGATGCGGCCCACCTCGGGCTCCTCCGTCATCCCCGCGATGATCTTGCGGGCCCGCTCGCCGCCCTCGCCGCTGACGGACGCGATGGTGATCGTGCCGTCGTCGTCGATGTTGATGGTGGCGCCCGTGGCCTCCTGGATGCCGCGGATGGTCTTGCCCTTGGGCCCGATGATCTCGCCGATCTTGGCCGGGTCGATCTTGATGGTGATGATGCGCGGCGCGTACTGCGACAGCTCCGCGCGCGGCGCCGGCAGCACCGCCTCCATCTTGTCGAGGATGTGCATGCGGGCGCGGTGCGCCTTCTCCAGCGCCTCGGCCAGCACCTTGTCCATCTCGTCGAGGATGTGCATGCGGGCCCGGTTGGCGCGCTGCAGCGCGTCGCGCATCAGCTCCACCGTCAGCCCGTCGATCTTGATGTCCATCTGGATCGAGGTGACCCCGGCGCGCGTGCCGGCGACCTTGAAGTCCATGTCGCCCAGCGCGTCCTCGGCGCCCAGGATGTCGGTGAGCACCGCCACCCGCTCGCCCTCCTTGATGAGCCCCATGGCCACGCCGGCCACCGCGCCGCGGATGGGCACGCCCGCGTCCATCAGCGACAGCGAGCCCGCGCAGACGGACGCCATGGACGACGAGCCGTTGCTCTCCAGCACGTCGCTCACCACGCGCAGCGTGTAGGGGAACTCGTCGTACGGCGGCAGCACCGCCTCGATGGCCCGCTCCGCCAGCGCGCCGTGGCCGATCTCGCGGCGGCTGGTGCCGCGGATGGGCTTGGCCTCGCCGGTGCTGAACGGCGGGAAGTTGTAGTGCAGCATGAACGACTTGGTCTGCTGCTTGGCGTAGTCGATGGTGTCGAACGCCTGCTCGTCCTGCTGCGTGCCCAGCGTGGTCACGCCCAGCGCCTGCGTCTGCCCGCGCGTGAACAGCGCGGAGCCGTGCGTGCGCGGCAGCAGGCCCACCTCGATGGAGATGGGGCGCACCTCGTCGGTGCCGCGGCCGTCGGAGCGGCGGCCCTCGGTCAGGATCATCTCGCGCATCTCGCGCTTCTCGATGTCCTTGAGCAGGGAGCCGATGGTGCCGGCCTGCTCGGGGAACTCCGCCTCGAGCTGCTCGGCAAGCTCCGTCTTGAGCGCCGCCATGGCGTCGTTGCGCTCGTGCTTGTCGCCGATGCGCACGGACTGGCGGACGCGCTCCGCGGCCAGCGACTCCACGCGCTCGCCCAGCCCGGCGACCGACTCCTTGGGCGTCCAGGGCATGTCCGCCGGGACCTCGATCTGCGCCAGCAGCTCCTTCTGGAGGCCCACCAGCTCGCGGATGCCCGCGTGCGCCACCTGCAGCCCCTCCGCGATCTCCTCCTCCGGCACCTCGAGCGCGCCGCCCTCCACCATCATGATCGCCTCCTCCGTGCCCGCGACGACGATGTCCAGGTCGGAGTACTCGAGCTGCTGGAAGGTGGGGTTCAGCACCCACTGGCCCTGGATGCGGCCGATGCGCACCGCCGCCACGGGGTCGTGGAACGGGATGCGGCCCATGTTGAGGGCCAGCGAGGCGCCCGTGAGCGCGAGCACGTCCGCGTCGTTCTCCTGGTCCGCCGAGATCACGTAGACGATGATCTGCGTCTCGTGCTGGAAGCCGTCGGGGAACAGCGGGCGCAGCGGGCGGTCGATCAGGCGCGCCGAGAGGATCTCCTTGTCGGAGGGCCGGCCCTCGCGCTTGATGAAGCCGCCGGGGAACTTGCCCGCGGCGTACGTCCGCTCGCGGTACTCGATGGTGAGGGGAAAGAAGGGAAGGTGGGTGGGCGTGTCCTGCGCGACCGCCGTGCACAGCACCACGGTCTCGCCGAACTGCACCGTGCACGAGCCGTCCGCCTGGCGGGCCATCTTGCCCGTCTCGATGGTCAGCGGGCGCCCGGCGAACTGTCTCTCCAGCTTAGGCATCTAGGTTTTCCTGTTGGTTGCTCGGGGGAATGCCGCTCCGTCGGACCCTCGCTCCCCCGCGGACGGGGTCCGTGTTCTCAGCCGCTCAGTCGTCTGAAAAACAAAAACGCACGAAGGCCGCACGGTCCATGCCCGTGCGGCCTGCGTGTGGTCCATCTATGCGTGGCTCAGTGGCGCAGCCCCAGGTCCGCGATCAGCGCGCGGTAGCCCTCGAGGTCGTGGCGGCGCAGGTAGTCCAGCAGCCGGCGGCGCTGGCCCACCATCTTGAGCAGGCCGCGGCGCGAGTGGTGGTCCTGCTTGTGCGCGCGGAAGTGGCCGGTCAGGTCGTTGATGCGCGCGGTGAGCAGCGCGATCTGGACCTTGGTGCTGCCACGGTCGTTCTCGTGGAGCTGGTGCTTCTTGACGATCTCGTCGCGGTTTTCCGCGGTAAGAGCCATCGATCGGACCTCCTGAAGAGTCTACGCTGGTCGGGAAGTAGCCGATCCCATCGAACGCAATGCCGATACGGATCAACAACACAAGCCGGGGAAGATAGCGGAGACGCCGGTTTTACGCAACCGGCGGGCGGGGGCTTTGGGGAGGATGGCGGGCTGCCTCTCGTGGGCGGAGGCCCCCTCCCCGCTCGTTCCTCGCTGCCCCTCCCCCAACTTCGGGGGAGGGGCTGTCTGCGCACGGTGCGACCTGCCCTCTCGGCGGCGGCTGCCTCAACTCGCCGCCTCAACCTCGTCCGACTTCGCTGTCTCACCGACCGGACCGCGACTCACGTCTTGTCCGCCGCTTCCTCCTCCGCCGATCCCTCCTCCAGCACCATCGGAACGG
>DASTLD010000355.1:0-6658 GCA_035715345.1 Longimicrobium sp. | reverse complement strand
CCCGGACGCCGCGCCCGCATGCGCATCTCCTGCTGCAGGATGCGCCGCGCGCGCAGCCGCTGCTCCGCGGTCAGCACGCCCTGCGCCTCGTAGGTGGCCTCTTCCACGTGGACGCGCATCTGCCGCACCAGCGGCTGCATGGACTCCGGCACGGCGGCCTGGCCGCGGCGGCGCACCGCCCGCAGCGTGTCGCGGCGCTGCTCCGGCGTCAGCCGCTCCAGCTGCTGGCGGCGCGTCTCCATGAAGCGCTCGCGCTCCTGGCGCAGCCGCTCGCGCAGCGGGCGGTTGCGCTCCTCCAGCCGCGCGGCGATGGCCTCCAGCCGCCGCACCTGGTCCGCCGACAGCTCCAGCCGTTCGCGGTGGCGCAGCAGCGCGTCGAAGGCGTGCCGCTCGGCCTGCGCCGGCAGGGCGCCGCGCGGCGGGCCGGCGGGGGGGCGGCCGCCGGGCTGGGCGGCGGCGGGAAGGGCGGCGGCCAGCGCCGCCAGGACCAGTGTATACCGGAAAATCTTCTGCATCGCTCGTCTTCCATCAGGGGGGCCCGCGCCCCGTCTTGCGCTCACCGCGCCCGCACCGCTCCGCGGACGCCGGGAGATACTACCACCGGCGGACGCCCCGCGTTGGGATCCGCTCCGCGGGGCAGGAACAGATTGCGCGCAGCGTCCGATTCCTGTTAATGTATCCGGAGGGCGATTCCGCTCCAATCCGCCCGTCTTACATCCGACGTCCCGTCGTTCTCCGCGGCACCCCCACAGCAGTCGATCCGCCGCCATGCATCGCCCGATCCTTCGCCGCCTTTCCATCGCCCTGCTGCTGGGGCTGGCCGCCGCCCCCGCCGCCGCGCAGCGCCCCAGGGACGAGCCGCGCCGGCCCGCGCTGCCCGCCGCCGCGGACGCCAACGACCCGCGCGCCTACTACGAGCTGGGCCTGCAGCTCATCGAGCGCCGCCCCGCGGACGCGGCCGCCGCCTTCTGGTGGGCCTCCGCGCTGAACCCGGCGTGGGCGGAGCCGGTGTACGCCCGCATGGCCGCCACGCTGCTGGCGGACCCGCGGCTGCTGCTGCGCTACTACTCCGGCGACCGCAGCACGCTCCGCTCCCCGCAGGCGCAGCGGCTGGACTCGCTGTACCTGCAGGCGCTGACGCTGGACCCCTTCCTGCCGCCGCGCTTCGAGCGTGAGCTGATGCACCGGTTCATCCTGGCGGCGGTCACCGGCGGGCAGACGGTGGACCCCACCATCGACATGAACGAGCTGCGCTTCGCCATCGACCGCTACCTGCAGGACAACGGCACGCCGCCGTCCATGCGCGCCCGCATGCTGACCGGCGACGGGCGCCACATGGACGCGCTGCGCGCCTACGAGGAGGCGCTGCGCCGCCCGGAGCGCTGGGAGTCCAAGGCCGGCCTGCGCCAGGAGCGCGCGCGGCTCTTTACCCTGGTGGGCAACCAGGCGCAGGCGCTGGAGGAGCTGCGGCTGGCGGTGGAGGACCAGCGCGCCGCGGAGCAGCGCGACCTGGTGCGCATGTACCAGAGCAAGGCGGTGCTGGAGCACAGCGCGGGCACGCTGCACGAGCGCGCCGGCGACGTGGACGCCGCGCGCGAGGCGTACGGCCGCGCCATCGCGGAAGACATGGCCTACCACCCCGCGCACATCCGGCTGGGCGGGCTGGCCCTGGCCGCGGGCGACACCGCCACCGCGCTGAGCGAGCTGGCGCTGGCGGTGCAGGTGCGCGAGAGCAATGCGCCCGGGCGCGTGGTGTACGGCGCGCTGCTGGCCCGGCTGCAGAAGCTGGACGAGGCGGCGGAGCAGTTCGAGGCCGCCGCGGAGCTGGCGCCCTACTACGCGGAGCCGCACTTCTACCTGGGCATGGTGCGCGACTGGCAGGGCCGCTCCGCGGACGCCGTGGCCGCCTACCGCGCCTTCCTGGCCCGCGCCACCCGCGCGGACCCGCGCCGCGAGCAGGTGCAGGCCATGGTGGACGCCCTGGCCCCCGCCCCCGCTCCCTGACCCCTCCCGGGGCCCGCGCTCCCCCGCGGGCCCCCTTCCCCGGCCGCGAGAAGCCCCCATGCGCCGCCCTGTCCTTGCCCTGCTGCTGGCCGTTGCCGCCGCCGCCCCGCTGTGCGCGCAGCGCCGCGTGGACGACGTGCCCCGCCGCCCGCGGCTGCCGGCGGCGGCGGACAGCAACGACGCGCGGGCGTACCTGGACGCGGGCGCCGAGCGGCTGTGGGAGCGCCCGCGCGAGGCGGCGGACGCCTTCTACTGGGCGTACCAGATCAACCCCGGCTCCGCGGAGGCGCTGTACGGGCGCTACACCGCGCTGCTGATCGCGGAGCCGCGGCGGCTGGTGGACTACTGGATGGGCGAGCGGGGGGCGGACGCGGCGGCGGAGTTCCAGGCCATCGACTCGCTGTACTTCCGGGCGCTGGCCATGGACCCGTTCCTGTACCGCGTCTACGAGATGCACGTGGTGCGCACGCTGGTGGCCGCGTTCCTGGGCCGCGACCGGCGCCACCCGTCGGTGGGCAGCAGCCTGCACGCCATGATCCAGCAGGCCCCGCCCTGGATGCGGGGGATGGAGGCGTACGCGCAGCGGCAGTGGCCCGCCGCCGTCAACCACCTGACCACCGCGCTGGGCCAGGCCAGGCGCAAGTCCGGGCTGCGCACGGAGCTGGGCCGCATCTACGCCCACGTGGGCAACCACGAGCAGGCGCTGGTGGAGCTGAACCTGGCGCTGGACGAGCGGCGCGCGGAAGACGAGAAGGAGGTCGTCTACCTGTACGAGAGCAAGGCCCTCCTGGAGCACAGCGTGGGCACCCTGCACGAGCGGCTGGGCGCGCTGGACAGCGCGAAGGCGGCCTACAACCGCGCGCTGGAGGAGGACCTCTCCTTCTACCCCGCGCACGTGCGGCTGGCGCTGATCTCCCTGGCGGAGGGCGACACCGCCGCCGCGGTGGCGGCGCTGGAGCTGGCGACGCAGGTGGCCACGGTGGAGCCGTCCGTCTCCTACATGTTCGCCAACGTGCTGGCCCAGGCCGGACGCCTGGACGACGCGGCCGCCCAGCTGGAGAAGACCATCGCCGCGGCGCCGCACTACGCCGCGCCGCACGCGCTGCTGGGCCTGGTGCGCGACCACCAGGGCAACGCCGCGGCCGCCGTGGCCGCGTACCAGGGCTTCCTGGCCCGCGCGCCCCGGGCGGACGCGCGCCGCCCGCAGCTGGAGGCGCGCGTGGCCGCGCTGCAGGGCGGCGGCGGATGAGCCGCCCCGCATTCATCGACCCGGATTCCCGCCCCGCACGCCGGGGCACCCGTTCCACCGCACCCGGAGAACCCATCGTGCGCCGTATCTTCCTTGCCCTGCTGCTGGGGCTGGCCTTCTGCGCGCCGCTGTCGGCGCAGCGCGGCGTGCCCCGCCGCCCGGCGCTGCCCGCCGCGGCGGACACCAACGACGCCAGCGCCTACCTGCAGTACGGCGCCGCCCGCCTGCGCACCTCCGCGCGCGACGCGGCGGACGCGTTCTACTGGGCCATGCAGCTCAACCCCGCCTCCGCGGAGGCGCTGTACGGCCGCTACACCGCGCTGCTGCTGACGGACCCGGCGCGGCTGCTGCGCTACTGGGAGGGCGACCGCCGCACCGCCCGCTCGCGCGAGGTCATGGCCATCGACTCGCTGCTGTTCCGCGCCATGACCCTGGACCCGTTCCTGTACCGCAAGTACGAGCACGAGCTCTTCCGCACGGCGTACCGCACCGCCATCCGCCGCGACGTGGACCAGGTGGAAGGCGGCATGAGCGTCAGCGAGAACGACATCCAGAGCTACCTGGACGCGCTGGTGGCCCGCGGCGGGCCGTGGCTCAAGGCGCAGGAGGCGTACAGCCGGTCGCGCTTTGCCGAGGCGCTGACCTTCTACGACCAGGCCATGCGCGAGACGCGGCGCAAGGCGTGGCTGCGGGCGGAGCGGTCGCGGATCATGGAGCACATGGGGCAGCGCCCGCAGGCCATCGCGGAGATGCGCCAGGCCATCGACGAGATGCGCCGCACCGACGAGCGCGACCTGATCTTCATCTACGAGAGCAAGGCCATCCTGGAGCACAGCGTGGCCACGCTGCACGAGCGGCTGGGCAACCTGGACAGCGCGCAGGTGGCGTACGGGCGCGCGCTGGAGGAAGACCTGTCGTTCTACCCGGCGCACATGCGCCTGGCCATGATCGCGCTGTCCAGGGCGGACACCACCACCGCGCTCGCCGAGCTGGACCTGGCGGCGCAGGTGGCCAACGAGCCGTACGTGGGCTACACCTACGGCACCGTGCTGGCGCAGGCCGGCAAGCTGGACGAGGCCGCCGCGCAGCTGGAGAAGGTGATTGCCGCGGCGCCGCACTACGCGGCCCCGCACGCCATGCTGGGCCTGGTGCGCGACTGGCAGGGCAACACGGCGGCGGCGGTGGCGGCGTACCGCGGCTTCCTGGCGCGCGCGCCCGCCAACGACCCGCGGCGGGCCCAGCTCCAGGCGCGGGTGACGGACCTGGCCGGAGGCGGCCAATGACGCGGCACGCGTTCCGGGCGGCGCTGCTGGCCGCGCTGGTGGCCGCCCCCGCGGCGGCGCAGTCGCCCAGCGGGGCCACGCGGCCGCGCACGGTGGCGGAGGACCTCCAGATGTTCAGCCAGGTGCTGAACCAGATCCGGGTCAACCACCCGGACACGGTGGACACGCACCGCATGTTCATGGCGGCCATCCAGGGGATGGTGCGCGCCGTGGACCCGCACTCGTACGTGATCCCCGCCACGCGGCTGAGCCCGGAGAAGCAGCGGGCGCTGGAGGAGCGGCGCTTCTTTCCCGTGCCCATCGACTTCGACTTCGTGGGCGGCTTCCCGGTGGTGGTGTCGGTGGCGCCGGGGTCGCAGGCGGCGCGGCAGGACATCCTGCCGGGCGACCTGCTGGTGTCCATCGACGGGCAGCCGGTGCAGGCGGAGAGCGGCATGGAGCTGTACGTGTTCCTGGCCGGCCCGCGCAACTCCACGGTGCGGCTGCGTTTCGAGCGGCAGCGGGTGGACGGCTCGATCATCGAGCTGGACCGCGTGGTCCGCCGCGAGCGGGTGGCGGAGTCCACGGCCGTGCCCGCCGTCTTCATGCTGGACCCGGTGACCGGCTACATCCGCATCACCACCTTCTCCAACGAGCGCGTGGCGGAAGACCTGCACGCCGCGCTGGGCCGGCTGGAGCAGCAGGGCATGCAGCGGCTGGTGCTGGACCTGCGCGACAACGGCGGCGGCATCGTGGACGAGGCCTCGCGCATCGCGGGCGAGTTCCTGCCCGCCGGCTCCACCGTCTACGTGTCCGAGGGGCGCAAGGCGGAGGTGCACGACAGCGCGGTGGTGCGCCGCAGCTTCTGGAGGCGCGAGAAGCAGTACCCCATCGTGGTGATGACCAACGAGGGCACCGCCAGCGCCAGCGAGCTGGTGGCCGGGGCGCTGCAGGACCACGACCGCGCGCTCATCGTGGGCCGGCCCACCTTCGGCAAGTCGCTGCTGATGAGCGGGTTCCCGCTCTCGGACGGCTCCGTGATCATGCTGGTGATCGGGCACATCAAGACGCCGTGCGGGCGCGTGGTGCAGCGGCAGTACCGCGAGGTCAAGGCGCAGGAGTACTACCGCCTGGCGCGCACCGCCCGCGACACCGTGGGGCGGCCCTCCTGCCGGACGAAGGGCGGGCGGACGGTGTACGGCGGCGGCGGCATCTACCCGGACGTGGTGCTGCCGGAGCCGGAGCCCGCGCCGCTGTGGATGGCGCGCCTGCGCGAGGAGGACGTGCACACGCGCTGGGTGGCCGGCTGGCTGACGGAGGCCGGCTCGCAGCTCACCACCGCGGAGGCGCTGGCCGCCAGCCCGCGGCTGCCGGGCAACGCGCTGGCGCAGTTCCGGGCCTTCGCGGCGCAGGCGGGCCACCGCGTGCCGGAGGGCGCGGAGGCGGACCGGGCGCTGGAGCGGATGCTGGTGGAGGACGTGGCCTTCACCAAGTGGGGAGAGCAGGGCCTCTACCGCGTCGCGGCCGCGCTCGACCAGCAGATCCAGCAGGCGGTGGCCCAGTTCGAACGCGCGGGGCAGATCCTGGGGCCGGTACAGTAACCCTGCGGAACGGCATCACGCAGAGGGGGACCGAGAGGTTCAAAAGCGAGGACGCGGAGGAACTCCATTCAGTTCCTCCGCGTCCTCTCTTTTCAACCTCTGCGTCCTCTGCGTGATCTCTTTTTTTCGCCCTCGCACGGAGCCTGCGGAACGTTATCTTGCGCGCATCCACCCGATCCGCTGAGCCGATGACGCACCGCCGCCCGTCGATCCCCACCGCGCTCGCCGCCTGCCTGCTGCTGGCGGCCGCGTGCGACAACCCGAGCGGGCCGCAGCGGCCGGACCTGTTCGAGGTCACCTTCCTGGGCAACCCCGCGGGCTCGCTGAGCTTCGAGCCGCGCGACATCGGCGGCGGCATCGTGGTGGGCACCGCGGCCACGGCCGGGGGCACGCGGGCGGTGGTGTGGAGCGGCGGCTTTTCGCCCGTGGGCCCCGCGGTGCCGGCGGGGTGCAGCAGCATGGCCAACGCCGTCGCGGGGTCGTTCGTGGTGGGCCAGGTCACCTGCCCCGCGGCGGGCGGCGGCGTGGACGTCTCCGGCTGG
>DASTLD010000354.1:0-9039 GCA_035715345.1 Longimicrobium sp. | reverse complement strand
GAACGAGCGGGGAGGGGGCCTCCGCCCACGGGACGCACCTCGCTCGTCTCGCCAGCCTTCTCCGTGGTATGATCGCGACAAGAGGGCGCGGAGAACCATCCGGTTCTCCGCGCCCTCTTCTCTGCGTCCTCTGCGTCTCTGCGTGAGGCAGGCAGTCAACCCGCCGGCGTATCCACCATCTGCGGCAGGGTCACGACCTCCTTGATGTGCAGCTTCCGCTCGCCGCGCGGGAGCTGCAGGCTCACCTTCTCGCCCTTCTTCTTGCCCAGCAGCGTCTGCCCCAGCGGCGACGCGATGGAGATCTGCCCGCTGTCGATGTCGATGTAGTCGCCGAACACCAGCGTGTACGTCTCCTCCTCGCGCGTGCGCATGTCCGTGACCGTCACGCGGCTGCCGAAGCCGATGCGGTCCTCGGGGATCTCCGACAGGTCGATCTTGGACAGCTCGCCGTAGCGCTTGGTCAGGTGGTTGAGCCGCGCCTGCACGAACTGCTGCCGCTCCAGCGCGCTCTTGTACTCGGAGTTCTCGCGCAGGTCGCCGTGCTCCACCGCCTTCTGGATGGCCTTCGGCAGGGTGACCTGCAGCTCGTGCGTCAGGCGCTCGATCTCCGCGCCCAGCTTGTTCTTCAGCTCGTCCAGCATGTGAATCCGTCGGGATGAACCCGCTCGATACGGGCTTGTGAAAGAGGGAACGAATGTAACCGCGGGGCCCAAAACGCGCTATCGGCCGGGTGATTCGGCCGCCGCGGGGGCCGCCTCCGCCGGCGTGGCGCCGCGCCCGGCCCACACGGCGACGGCCCCGCCCAGCACCTCCGCCGCGATGGTCCACAGCCGCGACACCACGGCGAGCACCACCGCCACGCCCGGCGGCAGGTAGGGCGCCAGCAGCAGCGTCATCGCGATCTCGCGCGGGCCGATGCCGCCGGGCAGCACGGACAGGTACCCCGCCGCGAACGACAGCGCGTTGACCCCCGCCAGCGCCGGCAGCACGCGCCAGGGCACGTCCGTGAACGCGCCCACGAACAGGTGGTAGGCGATGCCGTACAGCGCCCAGTTGGCCATCGCCAGCAGCAGCAGCCCCAGCCCGTCCGCCCAGCTCCCGTTCCAGCGGATCACCTCGCGCTTGAGCAGGCGGGGGATGACGCCCAGCACCGCGTTCAGCAGCCCGGGGTGCACGGCCGCCATCGCCCCCACGGTCACGACGATCGCCGGGAGGAGCGACCCCTCCGCGCCGAACACCTGGCCGCCCAGCGTCCACGCCGCCACCACCAGCGCGGCCGCGATGGTGATGCCGTTGTGCAGCAGCACGGAGGTGAGCATGACCGCGCCGGAGAGCCCCGCGGCGCGGCTGAGCTGCGTCACGGCCACGAGCTGGAACACCTTGCCCGGGACGTAGCGCGCGAAGTTGGAGAGGAACCAGATGCGCTGCAGCAGCCGCAGCCGCACGGGCGGGTGCTCGAAGTGGCCCAGCACGCGGCTCCACACGAACACGCCGAACGCCAGCACGCCCACGTGCACCCCCAGGCTGGCGCCCAGGCGCAGCGGGTCCACGTCCCAGTCGAAGCCGCGGATCTGCGCCCAGTTGCGGCGTACGGCCAGCCCCAGGAACAGCAGCGTGGCCGCGACCAGCAGCGCCGCCAGGGCGCCGCGCAGCAGCCTGCGCCGGTCCGTCACTCCGGCGCCGGCTCCGCGCGGCGGCGGAAGACGCGCCCCGCCTGCCCGCGCAGCAGCGGCAGCGCCAGCAGCGCCGCCACCAGCGCCCACGCGGCCAGGTAGAGCGTGAAGCCCGTGCGCAGGTCGCCCGGCGCGAAGGTCATCTCCACCGTGTGCTGGCCCGCAGGCACGGCCACGCCGCGGAAGGTGTGGTTGGCGCGGACGATGGGCACCTCGCGCCCGTCCACCGTCGCCTTCCATCCCTCGTACCAGTTGTCCGCCAGCACCAGCAGGGCGGGGCGGCTGGCGTTGGCGCGGAGGGTGACGCGGTCCGGCGTGTAGCGCGTCACCTGCGCCTGGCCGGTCAGCGGCTCGGCGTTGCGCGCGCTCAGTCCCGTGCCCGGCGGCACGTACGCCACGCGCGCCGGGTCCCACGCCTGCGCCGTCATCGCCCGCAGCATGCCGTCCGGCGCCACCTCCACCGCCTGCGGCGCCAGCCAGGCGCGGGGCTGCGCGCGCGTGTTCTCGTAGACCAGCGCGCTTCCCTGGTGCACCGGGCGCAGGTCGGGGTGCACCAGCGGCGCCATGCTCACGACGTAGCGGATGTTGGCCGCCTCCAGGAAGCCCGGCACCGCCTGGAACTGGATGGCCTGCCCGCCGTCCGGCGTCTGCACCACGCCCGCGCGGTCCTGCGGCAGGAAGTTGTGCCAGTCGGTGATGACCTCCGTGCCCGCGCCCACGTACTCCACCCAGCGCTGCAGGGGGTTGGGGTGCTCGCCGCCCGCCTGCTGGATGCCGAACAGCATGGGGTAGTTGCTGCCGTTGGGCCCGCCCGCGCGGTACGCCTGGGGATAGGGGAACGTCCACACGCGGAAGGGGCCGGGCTGCGCCGCCAGGAACGACGTCACGTCGTCCGGCGCGAACATCTCCTGCGCGCTGCCGATGGTGTGGAAGAACCTGCGGTCGATGATCCACAGGTCCGCCGCCGTCACCAGCGACAGCAGCACGGCGGCCACGGCGGAGCTCACCGTGCCCCGCACCCACAGCCAGAGCGCGCCGCCCACCATCGCCGCGAAGAAGGCGAAGCGGATCCACCCCACCCCGCGCGACGGCCCGCCCGGCTGCACGCCCGCCGGCTCCGCGCTGCCCAGCATCGCCCCGATCACCGCCAGCGCCACCACGCCGCCGGCGATCCACGGCAGCCGGTCGAGGCCCGTCCGCGGCGGCTCCGCGCCCGTCTTGCGCAGGCGGCTGGTCTCCCGCAGCCCCGCGATGCGCTCCAGCGCCAGGGCCGCCGCCGTCACCAGCGCGAAGGCGGCCACGTAGTAGGCCAGGTCCGGCGCGCGGAAGCGCTTGAGACCCGGCAGCGCCTCGTAGTAGAGGCGGTAGAACGGCGTGTTGCTGCCCAGCGCCATGGTCAGCGCCCACACCGCCAGGCCGATGAAGAACCACCAGGCGCGGCTGCGGCGCGCGTAGAAGGCGCCCAGCGCCAGCAGCACCAGCACGAAGGCGCCCACGTACTCCGTGTGCAGGCGGAAGCCCGGCTGCACGCGGTAGGCGGGGAACAGCGGCTCGCCCGTCTCGGGATCGGCCACGTTGGCGCCCACGAACTCCGGCACCGCCATCCCCACCAGGCCCACGGTGGGCATGGAGAACGACGTCGAGTACTCCCAGCCGCGGCCGCCCTGCATCCCGCGCGGCGACTGGGCCACGTAGTCCTGGAAGGGCAGGAAGTTGACCGCGGCGATCACGAACCCGAGGGCCACCGCCGCCAGCCCCAGCACCACCGTCTTCGCCAGCCGCGGCGCGGAGCGGTGCACGCCCAGGTGGAACAGGCAGAAGATCGCCCAGAAGAGGCCGGCCACCAGCAGGTAGTACGAGTTCTGGATCTGGAACGAGAGCAGCGCGGAGCCCAGCGCCGCCGCCGCCCCCGCGAACGCCGCCAGGCTGCCCGTGCGGATGCCGCGGTGCAGGCAGAAGAAGAAGAGCGGCGCCAGGGTGGAGACCATCACCCGCCCGTCGTGGCCCGCGTACACCCAGCTCATGATGACGCCGGTGAACTGGAAGGCGATGCCGGCCACGAACGACACCCACGGCCGGCACCCCAGCTCGCGCGCCAGCAGGTACATCCCCACGCCGGCCAGCCAGAAGTGGAACAGGAAGATGGCCGCCAGCACCTTTCCGGTGGGCAGCAGCAGCTCCGCCAGGATGTGCACCGGGTGATACGCGCTGCCCGGGTTGGCGAACACCGGCATGCCGCCGTACACGTACGGCACCCATTTCGGCAGCTCGCCGGCGCCGAAGCGGCTGGCGAAGAAGTCGTAGAACGGGTAGCCGCCGGCCAGGTGGTCCGTGCCGTACACCTGCTGCCCGGGCAGGAACGCCGGGAAGAAGTAGACGAGCGCCAGGACCAGGTACGCCAGCGCCGCCCAGCGCAGCCGCAGGGGCAGCTCCGTGTCCGCGGGGGCGGTGGCCTGGAAGGTGGAGGCGCGCGGCGGCGCGGGTTTCGGTCTGCTCATGGGGATGATCGGGAAGCGGGCGATGCGTCCCGCCCGCGCGCGATGCGCTGGAGAAAGTGAAAGTGGTCGTCCGCCACGGCGGCCCAGCGGAAGCGCTCGGCGCTGCGGCGCGCGGTGGCGGACAGCGCCTGGCGCGCCGCGGGGTCGTCCAGCAGGCGCGCGGCGGCGTCGGCGAGGGCCGGCGCGTCTCCCGGGGGGACGAGGACGCCGCCGCGGGGCGCGTCCACCACCTCCGGCAGCGACCCCGCCGCCGCGGCCACCAGCGGCACGCCGGCCGCCATGGCCTCCGCCGCCACCATGCCGAAGCCCTCGAAGCGGCTGGGCATGAGCTGCACCGCGGCCGTGGCGAACAGCGCCTGCCGCTCCGCCTCGCTGACCGCGCCCAGCATGCGCACGTTCGCCTCGACGCCGAGGGTGCGGGCCAGCTCCGCCACGCGCGCGGCGTCCTTGCCCCGCCCGGCGATGCGCAGCTCCAGCCCGGGCCGCTGCCGCACCAGGAGGGCGAAGGCCTCCAGCAGCGTGTCCAGGCCCTTCTGGAAGACGTCCAGCCGCCCGAAGTAGAGCAGGAAGTCCTCCGGCCGCCGCTCCAGCGCGAACAGCTCGTCGGGCACACCCGCGTACACCATGTCGATGCCCACGTCCGGCGCGATGCGGCGCAGCAGCGCGTGCGTGGCCAGCGACGTGGCGCTCAGCCGGGCCGCGCGGCGGATCATCGCCCGCTCCACGCGGCCGATGGCCGGGCCCAGCGCGGGGCCCCAGCGCTCGCGCGCGGTGGGGCCGCTCACGTGGTGCACGGTGATGCCGGCGGGGCGGCGCGCCGGCATGAAGATGGGCGTGTACGTGGAGAAGTCGAACACGGCCGCATCGTACTCCGCGCGGCGCAGCAGGCGGTTGGCCGCGGCCGCGTAGGTCAGCCGGCTCCACGCGTACGGCCCGCGCGCGCCCAGGTGCACGTATCGCACGCCGCCGCGGTCGCCGTCCGCCGCGCCGGGGTAGTTGCCCGTGGCCACCGTCGCGTCCACCCGGTCCGTCAGGCGCCGGTACAGCTCCAGCACGCGCACCGCGCCGCCGCCGGCCACCCACGGGTTGCCGGGGTCGTCGTAGATGCAGTGCAGCACCCGCAGGCGGTCCGCCACGCTACTCCGCGATCCGCCGCAGCACCACGTCGTCCAGGCGCGGCCCGCCGGGGGGCGCCACCTCGAACCAGAGCCGCCCGCGCTCGCGGTGGCGGACGCGGATGGTGTGCACCTCCTCGCGGAACGCCGCCCCCGCGGGCACGCGCACGCGCGCCCTCCACCGGGCGACGCCCACCGAGAGCGTCTGCTCCACGCCGGAGCCGGACACCGCGAAGCCGAGCTGGTACATCCCCGGCGCAAGGTCCAGCACCGCGCGGCTGGTGAGGCGCGTGTCGCGGTCGGGGCTGCCGTCCAGGCTCACGTACAGCCCGCGCGCGGGCGAGGCCGCATCGCCGCCGCGCAGGGACACCGCGCCGCCCGACACCCGCCATTTGCGGAACCCGTGGTAGAGCGACGCCGGCACACCCGCGTTCTCCCCGTCGAAGCGGTCCTCCAGCAGCACCCCGCCGGGCGGCGCGGACACCACCGGGCCGGGGGGCGCGCACCCCGCCAGGGCCAGCAGGGTCAGCAGCAGGGTGGGGCGGGGGATCACGGTCGCTCGGCGCGGCGGTTCGGGACGGCGCCAGTATACCCGGCGCGACGGATGGGCGGAAGTGCGAAAGTGCGAAAGTCCGAAAGTGCGAAAGTCCGAAAGTGCGAGACCCGACGTCCGCTAGTGCGGTCTCCGGTTGTTCTCTGCGTCCTCTGCGTCTCTGCGTGAGCCAGGATGGTTGAGTGCCTTGATCAGCGGATCAGCGCGGGTCGATGGTGACGAGGACGCTGAAGGATCCCAGCCGCTTCATCGCCAGCAGCGAGTACTTGAGCGACTCGAGGTCCAGGCGGTAGTAGCGCGCGCGGACGTCGTAGCGCGCGGTGTCCACGGCGGCGGAGACGATCTCCGCCCAGCGCGCGGGGGGCATCAGGCGCTCGTTGCCCACGTCCTGGCGCGGGTAGCGGTCGCTGGGGATGCTGAACACGACGGAGCGGCAGACGCGGAGCTGCTCGCCCACCAGCCCGGCGATCTGCGCGTCGTCGAAGTGCTCCATCAGCCCCTGCGAGATGCCCACGCCGAACGACGCGTCGCGGAAGGGCAGGCGAAAGCCGTCGCCCGCCACCGTCTGCGTGCGCGGGCCGAAGCGGTGCAGGTTGGGCAGCGCCGCGCGCATGATGCGGTGGTCGTTGTCCACAGTGACCGTGCGCGCCACGCGTCGCGACAGCAGGGCGGACTGCGCGCCGCTGCCCACGCCCACCTCCAGCAGCGACCCGCCGGCGCGCCGCAGCGCCGCCGCGATCAGGTCGCGGTGGATGAGGTTGCGCTTGTAGAACGTGAGCGGCGAGATGGTCTCGACGCGGAAGTTGTCCCAGTTCGCGGGCTGGACCACGGCTTCTGTATCGGTCGGTGGAAGGAAATCCAACAGCAACGGCGACGTCGGCTGCAATCGGGCATTTGCGAGGGTGGTGAGTGCCTACCGTGGGCGGAGGCCCCCTCCCCAAACCCCTCCCCCAACTTCGGGGGAGGGGCTTTTCTCGCGCGTTGCGGCCAGCTGCCGTGGCAGGGCAACCCCCGTAGAGACGCCCCGGCGGGGCGTCTCTACCATGGACATGCGCCGACCGCTGCTCGGCGCACAGCACTTTCCCGCTCAGTCCGCGCAGGCGGACTTCGTGTTGTCTCAGGCGCGGTTTCAACCGCCGGCTGGATGGCGGCCCGACCTCACCGGGCTTTCCGCACGCGTGGGCCCTCACCCTGCGTGCCCCGCCGGCGCGCGACTGTCGTCGCGTCCGCCGGGGCACGCTGTCCCTCTCCCACAAACTGCGTGGGAGAGGGAGTACGCTTGTGCGCGTCGCGGCCTGCCGTGTTTCGTCTGACCCCGTCGAGACGCCCCGCCGGGGCGTCTCTACCATTCGAATGCGCGGGGCCTCGCCCCGGACACGGTACTTTCCCGTTCAGTCCGCGCAGGCGGACTTCACGTTTTCGTTGCCGCGATTTCAATCGCCAGGCGGCCCCGACGCGGGCGTCTGCCTCTCTCCGCGATGGTCGCGTGCACCCTTCCGCGCTGCCACGACCCCCTCGTACACCCCTACCAGCCGCTCCGTGATCACCTCCCACGAGAAGCCGGCGCGGACGTCGTCGCGGCCGTGCAGGCCCATCTGCCGCGCGCGGGCGGGGTCGTCCATCAGCGCGGCGACGGCGGCGGCCAGGGCGGGGGCGTCGCCCGGCGGCACCAGCAGGCCGTTGCGCCCGTCACGGACGATGTCCACGATGCCGCCCGCCGCGCTCGCGATCACCGGCCTGCCGTAGCTCATCGCCTCCAGCAGCACCACGCCCAGCCCCTCCGTGTCCCCCTTGGCGTCCACCACGGCGGGGAGCACGAACGCGTCGCAGGCGGCCATGCGCGCCTCCAGCTCCTCGCGGCTCACGAAGCCGTGGAAGACGGCGCGATCGCCCAGCCCCAGCCGCGCCGCCTGCTCCTCCAGCCGCGCGCGCTCGGGCCCATCGCCCAGCACGCGCAGGGTCACGCGGCGCTCGGAGGGCAGCGTGGCCAGGGCGTCCAGCAGCAGGTGCACGCCCTTGCGCTCCACCAGCCGCCCCACGAACAGCAGCTCGAAGCCGCCGTCCGGCCGCGGCGGCGGGGCGGGGAGGTCCGCGCGCGGCTCCACCGTGGCCCCGAAGGGGATGACCGCCGGCTCGGCGCCCGGCACCGCGCGGCGCAGCCGGTCCGCCGTGTAGGTGGAGATGGCCGTCACCGCGTCCGAACGCCGCACGATGCGCCGCAGGATGGGGGCAAGGAAGGGCAGCTCCTTCTCCATCCACGTCAGCTCCACCCCGAAGAAGGTGGAGACCAGCGGCACGCCCGACGCCCGCTTGGCCACCAGTCCGATCACCCCGTGGGGCAGGGGCCAGAAGGCGTGCACCACGTCGAAATCGCCGGACTTCGCCAGCCTGGCGGCCGCACGCGAGCCGGCGGCCACGTAGCCCGGCACCAGCCCCAGGAACAGCGGCTTCTCGCGGATGCGGTCAGGCGCCGTCTGGTCGTGGGTCAGCGTCTCCCACCTGCGCGGCGCGTAGCGAAAGCGGTGCACGCGCACGCCGTCCACCACCTGCGTGCGCAGCCCGCGGTACGAGGGCGCCAGCACCTCCACCTCCACGCCGCGCGCGCGCAGGTGGCGGATGGTCTCCACCAGCCAGGGCGTGATGACGTCCGCCGGGTCGCGGGCGTACGCCGAGACCAGGTAGAGGACCTTCACTTGTGGGGGATGGGCGGCCGGGATATGTTCCTCACCCCGCCCAACATACGGGCTGCACCCGGTGGATTCAAGCACTTCCCCAAGGTTTTCCCGACGTCCGTTGGAGCGCGCGCTCGTCATCGTTCCGACCTACAATGAGAGCGAAAACCTCCCTCGCCTCATCCCGTCGGTCCTGTCCCGCGACCCGCGGCTGGAGATCCTGGTCGTGGACGACGGCTCTCCCGACGGCACCGGCCGCATCGCGGACGAGATCGCCGCGGCCGAGTCGCGCGTGCACGTCTACCACCGCCCCGGCAAGCTGGGCCTCGGCACCGCGTACCTGACCGGCTTCAAGTGGGGGCTGGAGCACGGCTACGACGTGCTCTTCGAGATGGACGCCGACTTCAGCCACGACCCGCAGCACCTGCCGCAGTTCCTGGAGGCGGTGGAGAGCTACGACGTGGTGCTGGGCAGCCGCTACCTGCACGGCCGCGTCACCGTGGTCAACTGGCCCATCGGCCGGCTGCT
>DASTLD010000353.1:0-3631 GCA_035715345.1 Longimicrobium sp. | reverse complement strand
AGGGGTTTGGGGAGGGGGCCTCCCGCGGTCGAGAGGCACTCTGCCTCGCGCACCGCCGCTCGCAAGTGCGCCCCTCGCGGCGCCCCGCAGCGCCCACTACCTTCGCCCCATGCGCCGCATCCCCTTCCTGCTCCTGCTCTTCTCGCTCCTGCCGTCGCCCGCCCCCGCGCAGCCGCTGCCGGACGACGCGCGGCGGTGGGTGGACAGCACGCTCGCGTCGCTGTCGCTGCGGGAGAAGGCGGGGCAGCTCGTGGTGGGGTGGACCGGCGGCGAGTACGTGGCGATGGACTCGCCGGAGATGGACAGCCTGCTGGCGCTGGTGGAGCGCGACGGCATCGGGGGATTCGTCATCTCCATCGGCCTGCCACACAGCTACGCGGCCAAGCTCAACGCCCTGCAGCGCCGCGCCCGCGTCCCCCTGCTGGTGATGACGGACCTGGAGAGCGGCCCGGGCATGCGCCTGAACGGCGCCTTCTCCCTGCCGCACCTGCTGCCCATGGGCGGCGGCACCGTCTTTCCGCCCGTCATGGCGCTCGGGGCCATCGGCTCGGACTCGCTGGCGTACGAGGTGGGGAAGGCGCTGGCGCGCGAGGGGCGGGCGGTGGGGCTGCACGTCACGCTGGCGCCCGTGCTGGACGTCAACTCCAATCCCCGCAACCCCATCATCAACACCCGCTCCTTCGGCGAGGACCCGGTGCGCGTCTCGGCGCTGGCGGCCGCGTACGTCCGCGGCGTGCGCGAGGGCGGGCTGCTCACCGTCGGCAAGCACTTTCCCGGGCATGGCGACACGGAGACGGACAGCCACCTGGGCCTGCCCGCCATCCGCGCCGACCGCGCGCGCCTGGACTCCGTCGAGCTGCCGCCCTACCGCGCCGCGCTGGCGGCGGGACTGGACGGCATGCTCGTCGGCCACATCGCGCTGACCGGGCTGGAGGGGGCGGACGCGGAGCCGGCGTCGCTGTCCCGCGGCATCGTGACCGGCCTGCTGCGCGGGGAGCTGGGCTTTGGCGGGCTGGTGATGACGGATGCGCTCAACATGGGCGCCGTGCTGGCCCGCCACGGCCCGGTGCAGCCCGCCGTCCTGGCGCTGGAGGCGGGCGCGGACGTGCTGCTCCAGCCCCCGCTCCCCGGCGCGGCCGTGGACGCGGTGGTGGACGCCGTGCGCGCCGGCCGCATCTCCCCGGCGCGGCTGGACGAGAGCGTGCGCCGCGTGCTGGAGTGGAAGGCGCGCGCCGGCCTGCATCGCGCGCGCGAGGTGCCGCTGGAGGCGGTGGACGAGGCCGTGGGCACGCGGGCGCACCGCGCGCTGGCGGACACCGTCGCGCGGCGCTCCATCACCCTGGTGCGCGACGAGGGCGGCCTGGTGCCGATGGTGGCCCGCGAGCCGCGGCGTGTGCTGTCCATCACCTACGCCGCCCCCGCGGACCTGAACGCCGGCCGCGTGTTCGACGCCGAGCTGTCGTACCGCGGCTTCCGGGTGGAGCGCGCGCGGGTGGACGAGCGCACGCATCCCGCCGTGTACGACTCGCTGCGCGCCCGCGCCGCCGCCGCGGACGTGGTCGTCGCCAGCGCCTACGTGCACCCGGTGGACCGGCGCGGCAGCGTGGGGGCGGCGGGCGGCTACGCGGCGCTGGTGGAGGAGCTGGCGCGCGGCGGCAAGCCGGTGGTCGCCGTCTCCTTCGGCAGCCCCTACCTCCTCGACTTCCATCCGGGCGTGCCCACGTACCTGCTGGCCTGGGGCGGCGCCGACGTCAGCCAGCGCGCCGCCGCCCGCGCCCTGACCGGCCTGGCGCCCATCACCGGCACGCTGCCGGTGTCGCTGCCGCCGCACCACGCGCGCGGCGCCGGCCTGCGCCGCGACGCCCGCTTCCCGGACGCGCCATGAGGACGATGCGCCTGCCCTCCCTCGCCGCCGTCGCCCTGCTGGCGGGCTGCGCCGCCGCGGGCGCGCCCGCGTCCCGGCCCGCCCCGGCGCCGCCGCCGGTGATGCGCGAGTTCCGCGGCGTGTGGGTGGCGACGGTGGCCAACATCGACTGGCCCTCGAAGCCCGGGCTCGCGCCGGACTCCCAGCGCGCGGAGCTGCTGGCGATCCTGGACCGCGCGGCGGAGCTGCGGCTGAACGCCGTCGTGCTGCAGGTGCGCCCGGCGGGCGACGCGCTCTACGCCTCGCCGCTGGAGCCGTGGTCGGAGTACCTGACCGGCGAGAGCGGGCGCGCGCCGGAGCCGCGGTACGACCCGCTGGAGTTCGCCGTGGCGGAGGCGCACCGGCGGGGGATGGAGCTGCACGCGTGGTTCAACCCGTACCGTGCGCGGCACCCCTCCGCGCGGACTCCGCTGCCGGCGGGGCACATCGGACGCGAGCGGCCGGAGCTGGTCAGGCCGTACGGCGCGTACCTGTGGATGGACCCCGGCGAGCCGGAGGTGCGCGCCCACTCGCTGCGCGTGATCCTGGACGTGGTGCGCCGCTACGACGTGGACGGCGTGCACGTGGACGACTACTTCTACCCGTACCCGGAACGAGACTCGGCCGGGCGGGTGATCGACTTTCCCGACGAGCCGAGCTGGACGCGCTACGTGCAGGGCGGCGGCCAGCTGTCGCGCGGGGACTGGCGGCGCGAGAACGTCAACGGGCTGATCCGCGACATTTACCGCGGCATCAAGCGCGAGAAGCCGTGGGTCAAGTTCGGCATCAGCCCCTTCGGCGTGTACCGGCCGAACCATCCGCCCGGCTTAGGCACCGCGTTCGACCAGTACGAGTCGCTGTACGCGGACGCGCGCAGGTGGCTGGCGGAGGGGTGGATGGACTACTTCACCCCGCAGCTCTACTGGCCGTCGTCGCGGCCGGACCTGAGCTATCCGCTGCTGCTGCGCTGGTGGACGGAGCAGAACGCGCGCGGCCGGCACATGTGGCCAGGCAACTTCACCAGCCGCGTCGTGGAGGCGCAGCCCCGCCCCTGGCCGGCCACCGAGGTGGTCGCGCAGGTGTTCATCACCCGCGCCATTCCCGGCGCCACGGGGAACGTGCACTTCAGCATGCGCGCCTTCCAGCTCAACCCGGATTCGCTGGTGGAGAAGCTGCGCGCCGGCCCCTACGGCCAGCCGGCGCTGATCCCCGCCTCTCCCTGGCTCGGCGGCCGCCGCCTTCCCGCGCCCGTGGTGGCCGTCCCGGGCGATGGGTCCCGCCCCGTCGTGACGATCACCCCGCGCGGCGAGGTGCCGGCCACGTGGTGGGTGGTGCGCGCCCGCTGGGGCACCCGCTGGACGCTGGACATCGTGCCGGGGGTGATGCGGGAGCACGCGCTGACGCCGCCGCCGGACGCGGGGGAGCTGTACGAGGTGCGGGTGATGCCGATCGACCGCGTCGGGACGGAGGGCCGCGAGGCGCGCTGGGCGCGGTAGGCCCTCACCCTGCGCGGCACCGAGGCGCGCGACTGTCGTCGCGTCCTCGGTGCCACGCTGTCCCTCTCCCACAAACTGCCGTGGGAGAGGGAGTACGCCGGCGCGCCGGGCGGGCACCGGGTTCACGGAGAGCTCCGCGCCCCGCGCAGGCCTGGCTCCCCCCTCTCCCGCTCCGCGGGGGAGGGGGGCTGGGGGGGAGGGGGCCTCTCCGCATGCGGCGCCCCCTGCCTCG
>DASTLD010000352.1:0-4236 GCA_035715345.1 Longimicrobium sp. | reverse complement strand
GCGAGGACGCGACGACCGTCGCGCGCCTCGCTGCCGCGCAGGGTGAGGGCCGGACGGCGCCCTCGGGCCGGGCTAGGCCCGGCCGGCGGAGCGGTAGAGCTCCACCAGCTTGCGGAGGCCGGCGAACATCCGGCGGTTGGGGGCGGCGTCGGCCAGGCGGAGCGAGTAGACGGGGTGGCCGAGCATGTCCTTGCCGACCTCCTTCATCCCCAGGTAGCGCGCCAGGAGCTGGCCCTCCGGCGTCCAGCCGGCCGCCACGATCTCCTCCACGCGGATCCCCGCGCTCGTGTGGTAGTTCACCAGCTTGTCGGTGAGGCCGAACATGAGCTGCTGCATGGCCGGCTGGTGCAGCCCCTCGCCGATGCGCCGCGCGTCCGGCGCGATGGCGATCGACATGAGGTACAGCTTGACGCTGTCGTCCGTGCGGAACGGGGAAAGGTGGCCGGGGAGGATGTCGCGGTCCGTGAGCCTGCCGCTGCGCACCCCCTCGAAGGCCTCGTCCGTCAGCGGCATCGCGTTCAGGTAGCCCTTGACTCCCTGCCTGGCGTCCACCAGGAAGGTGTAGATGTCCGGCTCCATGCCGATCCACTCGCGCGAGCGGCCGCGCGGGACGTCCGCCTGCTCCAGCTCCGGCAGGTGCCCGTAGCACTGCAGGTCGATGCCCCGGCTGGCGTCCAGGTACCGCTCGAAGACCTCCGGTTCGTTCACGTCGCGCCCGGCCACCACGCTCAGCTCCACCGGCTTGCGCAGCAGGAAGGGCATCCACTCGGCCTCGATGTGCGGGCCGGCGAAGTAGTCGCTGTGCGCGTGGTAGGCGTAGGGCACCTGGGTGAACGCCGCGGCGGAGAAGTCGAAGCCCTTTGCTCCGCTGGCGCCGGCCCCGCGCACCACCCACCCCGCCACCCGCACCGGCCGGTCCATGTACCCGTACTCGTGCCGGACCTCGTTCACCTGCCCGCGCTGGAAGAGCGTGGCCCAGTCGAAGTCCGTGGGCAGGATGGACCCGCACACGATCATCTTGTCGAAGCGGATGGAGCGGTGCTTCAGCATGGCGTGCCCCATGATGTAGGTGCCGAAGCTGTGCGCCACCAGCGAGGGGGGCGGGCCGGGCGAGCGGCCCTTCTTGACGGGGCTCGGCCGCAGGTGGTCGTTGTAGTAGTCGCAGAACGCCTTGACCTGCCGGGCGCGCGCGGGGGGCCAGAGAAAGCGGAAGGTGTTGAAGTACCGGTAGTCGTACGAGACGTGCACCAGGTCGTGCCGGGCCAGCACCGTGCCCAGGACCTTCTGCCACGGCGCGTGGGTGCGGATGCCGTGGACGGAAACCACGATGGGCTTGGGCATGCTCACCTCCACGGGGAACGGAGGGCGGCGGTCGGGGCTTACTCCGAGGGACGGCCGGGCAGCAGGGGCTCGCAGGGCAGGGTCTCTGCACCGTTCTCGGTGCAGACGGCGTAGCGGGCGCCCTCGTACATGCTGACCCCGGCGTGCTCGCCGCGCGCGTTGAGCACGTAAAACTGGATGCTGAAGTTTGGCAAGCCGCGCGCGTTCAGCAGGCGCCGCTCCACCGTGCTGCGCTGGATGCGGCGCAGCGCGTCCAGGCCGGCATCCCTGGGGCTCATGCCCCGCCGCAGGTTTTCCACGATCAGGAACGACGACAGGTTGTACAGGTTGGCCTCGCCCCGCCCGGTGCTGCCCGCCGCGCCCACCTCGCCGTCCACGTACAGCCCCGCCCCCAGGATGGGCGAATCGCCCACGCGGCCGGGGATCTTCCACGCCAGCCCGCTGGTGGTGGTGACGCCGCACACCTCGCCCGCGGCGTTGACTCCGTCGCAGTTGATGGTGCCGTAGTAGTGCACGGGGTCGATGAGCCCCTCCGCCACCATCTCCAGCCCCGCCCGGTGCCCCGCCTCCGCCCGCGTGCGCGGGTCCAGGTAGTGCCCGGGGTCCACCCGCCGCTTCCACTGCAGCCACAGCTCGCGCGAGCGCGGCGTGTTCAGGTCGTCCTCGACGGCGAACCCCATCTGCCGCGCGAAGGTCTGCGCGTCCCGGCCCACGATCAGGTGGTGGTCCGTGTTCTCCATCACCGCCCGGGCCACCAGCGACGGGGTGCGCACGCCCTCCAGCGCCGCGACGGCACCCGCGCGCTTCCTGGGCCCGTGCATCACGGACGAGTCGAGCTGCACCACGCCGTCCGCGTTGGGCAGGCCGCCGTAGCCCACACTGGTGTCTTCCGGGTCCAGCTCCACGATGTTCACGCCCGCGATCAGCGCGTCCAGCACGTCCGACCCCGACGTCATCAGCGCGAAGGCGCGCTCCACCGCCGTCTGCGTGCCGCCGTTGCGGTACTGGTGCCCGTTGGAGCTGGCGATGACCGTCGGCCGCGCCGCGCGCGCGTGCACGGCCGGCGCCTGCCCGCGCGCGGGGAACGGGAGCAGCGCGGAGACGCCCGCCGCGGCGGTGCCGAGCACGAAGTCGCGGCGGGATACGGAGTCGGCCATTGCGGGGTCCCGGTGCGGGGGTGCGGCTGTGTGTTGTGAAGCGAATGCCGTATACAATGCGCGCCGCGCGCCGCTCCGCAAGTCGCCGCAGGGATTTGCGCGATGATCGGGCCGGATGATGGGGTGTTTTCGTGCGTGGAGCGGGCGCCTGCGCCGCCCCCCACCCGCTCGCTTAGGCTCGCACCCTCCCCCAAGTCTGGGGGAGGGTTGCAGGGCGGGAGTGGTGTGCGGCGCGGTGACCCGGCCGGCGGTTGAAACCGCGCCTGGGAAAACACGAAGTCCGCCTGCGCGGACTGAACGGGGAAGCACCGCGTGCGTGCCGCGATGGACCTCGCGGCGAGCGCGCCCTTGTTTCCGCGACTCCGCCCGATAGGCCCCGGCCAGCGTGAGCCGGGGCGATCGGACGGACGGCCGCGAGATCCACGTCTCCGTTACTGTCCCGAGCTCTCACCCAGGGCGACGAGAAGCTCGTCCAGCTGATCGAACGTCTCGACCATTGCATCGGCTGCTCCGGTGCCGGCAGCGTCGAGCGCTTCCTTCGAAGGATAGCTCTCGTGCAGCACCACCAGCGTCCTGCCGCCCTTTTCCTCGAAGGTCACCGTGGTGACAGGCCCGCCCTCGCCGCCTTCTTCATTGGTCCACGCGAGGCGCGAATACGGCTTCACTTCGACATACGTGCCGAAGAACGCGGCAGGCTCGGGACCGCCGTGGTCGAATACCAATCGGTACTTGCCTCCGACACGAGCATCCACTTCGCAGGACAGCAGGGTCATTCCCATCGACCTGGGCACCCACCAGCGCTCGAGCAGCTCGGCCCTGGTAAACGCCTCGAACACGATGCGCGCCGGGCCGTTGATGGTCCGCGTGACAACCACCTCGCGGTCCGACTTCCGTTCCACCGTGGTGCGGTTCTTCACGGGGCCGGGCCTACTGTCGATTCCTGCGTTCATCGCTCTTCTCCTTTCGTGTCAGTTCCTCGACCACCCTGTCCAACTCGTCGAAGCGTTCGTCCCAGCGCTGGCGGTACCTCTCGATCCACGCCGTCTCTTCCTCCAGTCGGCGCGGGCCCAGCTGGCACGTCCGCACGCGCCCGATCTTCGTCGTGGTGACGAGCCCCGCCCGCTCCAGAACGCCGACGTGCTTCTTCATGCCCGTGAGCGTCATGTGGAACTTCTCGGCAAGCTCCGTGATCGAAGCGTCGGCTCGTCCGAGCTGCTCCAGAACGCCACGCCGCGTGGCGTCCGAGAGCGCGGCGAACGAAGTATCAAGTCGGGTCGTCATATACTGAACCATATGGTACAGTATTTAACGCAAGCGTCCGCGGCATGCAAGGGGTGGCAGCGAAGAACGATGCGTCCTGCGATCTCAGCAGAGCGTGCGCATCCGTGATGAGGCCGGAAGCGGCGCGCGATGATCCCCAGGATCAAGGGTGCCTTCCCAGGCGAAGTACCGCGTGCGTAGGCGTAGGTCTGCGCATTTCCATGGTAGAGACGCCCCGCCGGGGCGTCTCTACGGGGCCAGACGGCACGCGGCAGGTTGCCTCGCGAGCGAAGCCCCTCCCCCGAAGCTGCCCACGTCTGGGGGGAGGGTTGCAGGGCCGGGAGTGGTGCGCGGCGCGGAGACCCCGGCCGGCGGTTGAAACCGCGCCTGAGAAAACACGAAGTCCGCCTGCGCGGACTGAACGGGGAAGTACCGCGTGCGTAAGCGCAGGTCTGCGCATTTCCATGGTAGAGACGCC
>DASTLD010000351.1:0-5401 GCA_035715345.1 Longimicrobium sp. | reverse complement strand
CCCGAACCCCTCCCCCAACTTCGGGGGAGGGGCTTTTCGCCTGCGCGCGAGGGAGCGGGTGCGCTGGCGTGTCGGCTCTCCGCGTCCTCTCTTCTGAACCTCCGCGCCCTCTGCGTGAAAATGCAGTCCCGCGGAGGCGTGTGCGTAAGAAAGGCCCGTCGCGCGTCGTTACACGCCGAAGCCGCGCCGGGTGGTGGCAAGACTTTTGACGCAGCCCCCGCGGCTTTCGCAGTCCAACACCGAACCGGGAGAACCCCGTGCCGTCCATTCTGCACCGCGTGGTCCTGCTGGCCGCGCTGATCACGGCCGCGTGCGCGCCCGTCGGCGAGCCCATCGTGGCGCCGCTGCCGCAGGGCGCCGCGCTCGACACGGCCGGCCGCCCCTTCCTGCGCCCCGTCAACCCGCCCGAGGAGTACCGCGCGGCAGTCACCGCCGGCACGCGCTCCACCACCGGCGCGCCCGGGCCGCGCTACTGGCAGCAGGCGGTGCGCTACAGCATCCAGGCGGAGCTGGACCCGGCCGACCGGCGCATCACCGGGCGCGAGCGCATCGTGTACCGCAACCGCTCGCCCAACGCGCTGCCGCAGGTGATGTTCAACCTGTACCAGAACCTGTTCACGGAAGAGTTCTTCGGCCGCACGCCGCTGGCCACGGGCGGGCTGAACCTGACGGCGCTGCGCATCGGCGGGCAGAGCCTGGGGCTGGTCACGCAGCAGCAGTACGAGGCCAACCAGCGCGAGAGCCGCCCCACCGTGGGCTACATCGTGGGAGGGACCCTGGCCCGCGTGCTGCTGCCGGCGCCCATCGCGGCGGGCGACAGCGCGGTGTTCGAGGTGGAGTGGAACTTCCGCGTGCCGCCGGGCCCCAACGCGCCGCGCACGGGGTGGGAGGACGCGCTGGGCGGGCGCGTGTTCCAGGTTGCGCAGTGGTACCCGCAGATCTCCGTGTACGACGACGTGCAGGGGTACGACGTGACCCCCTACCGCGCCCAGGGCGAGTTCTACCTGGACTACGGCGACTGGGACGTGGAGCTGACCCTGCCGGCGGGGTGGATCGTCGGCGCCACCGGCGAGCTGGCGAACGCGGAGCAGGTGCTGACGCCGCAGGTGCGCCAGCGGCTGGCGGCCGCCGCGCGCAGCGACACGCCCATGCCCATCCTGGGCGCCGGCGAGGTGGGCACCGGCACCAACGCGGGCGGCGGCGGCAAGGTCACCTGGCGCTTCACCGCGCGGAACGTGCGCGACTTCGCGTGGGCCACCTCCAACCGCTACCAGTGGGACGCGCTGCGGGCCGTGGTGCCCGCGGAGGGCGGCGGCACGCGCGACGTGATGGTGCACTCCTTCTACCGCACCGGCGCGCCGCACTGGGGCGAGAGCGCGCGCCACGGCGAGCACTCCACGGAGTTCTTCAGCCAGACGCTGGTGCCGTACGCGTACCCGCAGATCACCGTCACGGAGGGTTCCATCTACGGCATGGAGTACCCGATGATCGTGTTCATCGGGCGCCCGGACGACCGCGAGGGGCTGTACGAGGTCATCGCGCACGAGGTGGGGCACGAGTGGTTCCCCATGATGGTGGGGCAGGACGAGGCCGCGTACGCGTGGATGGACGAGGGCTTCACCACCTACAACGAGCACCGCGCCGTCCGCGACTTCTTTCCGCAGAGCGACCCCTGGGACGAGCCGCGCGACGCCTACCTCACGCTCAACCGCCAGCGCGGCGAGCAGCCCCTGATGACGCACAGCGACATCATGGGCGACCACGCGTACGGCGTGGCGGGGTACTTCAAGCCGGGCGCGGTGATGCGGTCGCTGCAGCGCGTGCTGGGCGACAGCGTGTTCTTCCAGGGGATGCGGACGTACGCGCGCGAGTGGATGTTCAAGCACCCGTACCCGTGGGACTTCTTCAACACCATGGAGCGCGTGTCCGGGCGCGACCTGGACTGGTTCTTCTACCCGTGGTTCTACCGCACGGTGACGATGGACCAGGAGGTCAGCGAGGTGCGCCCGGCGGCCGGCGGCGTGGCGGTCACGGTGCGCGACGTGGGCCAGATCCCCGCGCCCACGGACATCGTGGTGACCACGGCGGACGGACGGCGGGTGACGCACACCATCCCCATCGAGCGGTGGCTGTCGCCCTCCACGCGCGTCAACACCGTCACCATCCCGGTCAACGGTTCCGTGACGCGGGTGGAGCTGGACCCGGAGGAGTGGTTCCCCGACGTCAACCGCCGCAACAACGTCTGGACCCCCTGACCGCCTGATCCCCGGTCGTCATCGCCCCTCTTCCCCGAACGTCGTGGAAGAGGGGCGATTCGATTCTCCGGCAGTTCTCGCGTCCTCCGCGTCTCTGCGTGAGTCCCGCGGTCCAGTCAGGGGCGCGATAGTTGCCCATCCCGCGACGCCGGGCAGCTTCCCGCGCCCGCATTCTCGACCGAACGCCAGAAGACTCCGAGCCATGCCCAAGCTCTCGCATCGCCTGCTCGCGGCGCCGCTGCTGGCCGCCCTTGCCGCGTGCGGCGGAGACGGCGGGTCCGCCGACAGGGAGAAGGCCGCGGCCACCGCCGGCACCGACACCGTGCCGGAGAAGCCGGTGGCGCAGGCGCCGCGCGAAAAGGCGCCGCCCATCATCCGCGGGCTGTACCTGTACGCGCCCGCCGCGGGCTCGTCCGCGCGGCTCAAGCGGCTGATCGCGCTGGCGGACAGCACGGAGATCAACGCCTTCGTCATCGACGTCAAGGACGAGAAGGGCATCCGCTACCCCACCGCCCTGGAGCTGCCGCGCCAGCTGGCGCAGGAGGGCGAGGTCAACATCCGCGACATCAAGGCGCTGGCCGACACCCTGGAGGCGCACAAGATCTGGACGATCGCGCGCATCGTGGTGTTCAAGGACCCCATCCTGTCCAAGGCCAGGCCCGACTGGTCCGTCAAGCAGCGGAGCGGCGCCCTGTGGGTGGACAAGGCGGGCAACACCTGGGTCAGCCCCTGGGACCAGCGGGTGTGGGAGTACAACATCGCCATCGCCGAGGAGGTGGCGAAGGCGGGCTTCGACGAGATCCAGTTCGACTACGTGCGCTTCGCGGAGCCGTACAGGAGCCTGCCGCCGCAGGTGCACCCCATGGCGAAGGGCGATCGCACCGATGCCATCGCCGCGTTCCTCAACGAGGCCAAGCGCCGCCTGCACCCGCTGGGCGTCACGGTCACGGCGGACGTGTTCGGCCTGTCGCCCAACGAGGGCGGCGACGTGAACATCGGCCAGCAGTGGGAGACCATCTCGGCCATCGCGGACCACGTGCTGCCCATGATGTACCCGTCGCACTACTTTCCCACGCACCTGCCGGGCGTGCGGCGGCCGGACCTGATGCCGTACGACGTGCTGTTCAAGTCCGCGGGCATGGCGCGCTGGCGCACGGACCAGCTCCGCGACGCCGGGGTGCGGCCGGCGCGCATCATCCCCTGGCTGCAGGCGTTCAGCGCCACCTGGCTGGGGCGCAACCACCAGAAGTACGGGCCGGAGCAGCTCCGCCAGCAGAAGCAGGGCGTGTACGACGTGGGGCTGGAGGACTGGGTGCTGTGGAACCCCGCCAGCCGCTACGACGGCATCCGCGCGGGGCTGGAGAACGGCGAGACGCAGCCGCGGGCCAAGCCCAACTACACGCCCCCCGCGGACGTGATGGCCTGGCTCAACCGCTTCGAGCGCGAGGGGGTGCGCGCCGCGCGCGAGAAGGCCGCCGCGCAGGCCCGCGGCGACGTGACGGACCCCAGCGCCGCCGCCGCCGCGCGCACCGGCCGCCCCGACCCGGACCCGGAGTCGGCCCCGCCCAAATCCGCCCCCGGCCAGAACGCCCCCGCCGAGGCCGCGCCCACGCAGAGCGGCGTCCCCGCCGCCGGCGGCCAGACGCGACCACGACGCTGACGTCGCACTCTCGCACTTTCACACTTTCGCACTGGGGCGAACGCGAAGAGGCCCGCGACCGATCCCGGTCGCGGGCCTCCGCTTTTTCTCCCGCAGTTCTCTGCGTCCTCTGCGTCTCTGCGTGAGATCGCCGTCTACTTGCCGTGCCCCCCGCCCTGGTGCGGCGGCGGCGCCGGCTGATGGTCTTCCGAGCGGCGGCCGGTGCCGGGGATCAGCCCCCCCGTGCGCTCGCCCGCCTCTTCGCGGTCGTCCGGCGACGGCGGCGGCGGCAGGTCCGCGGCGGGGCCCAGCAGGTCGCGCAGGGCTTCCTCGTTGGTCGACATCGGGGTCTCGGTGCGCGTGCGGTGTACGGGCCCGTCCGGCCGGAAACGCCGGTTTACGGTCATCCAAAGCAAGCGGCGCGCCCGTTCCGCGTCAAGCCTGTCGTGCGCGGGCTCAGTTGCCGCCAGCCGCCACCCGTGACGGCGACCGCACCGCGTCGGTCACGCGGTCGTGCACGACGCGCCGCAGGTTCTGCATGCGGTTGGGGCCGTCCTCGTAGGTGCGGTTGGCCAGCAGCACCACCCAGGTGCCGCGCTCCGCGTCGATCCAGATGGACGTGCCCGTGAAGCCGGTGTGGCCGAAGGAGCGGTCCGACACGCGCGACCCGGACGCGCCCGTGCCCGGCGCGCCCGGCGTGTCCCAGCCCAGCGCGCGGGTGCCGCTGCCGGGCTGGCGCTGCGTGAAGGTGCGGATGGTGGACGCGCGCAGCACGCGCACGCCCTCCAGCTCGCCGCCGTTGGCCAGCATGGCCGCGAAGCGCGCCAGGTCGTGCGCGGTGGAGAAGAGCCCCGCGTTGCCGGTGATGCCGCCGAGCTGCCGGGCGATGGGGTCGTGCACCCTGCCGCGGAAGCCCTCGCCGTGGACGCGGGAGGTGCTGGCGCAGCGGAAGCAGCCCTCGCCCGCCAGGTAGGTGGTGGAGCGCATGCCCAGCGGCCCGAACACGCGGCGGTCCAGCAGCCGGTACAGCGGCTCGCCCGCGGCCCGCTCCGCCGCGGCAAAGAGGACCACGAAGCCCACGTCGCTGTAGCGCACCCGCATGCCCGGCGCGTTCTCCAGCGGCGTGCGCAGCATGCGCACCAGCACGTCGCGGGGGTCGCCGGAGCCGGGCTCCGTCCAGTCCGGCAGGCCGCTGGTGTGCGTCAGCAGGTGGCGGATGGTGACGCGCTCCTTGCCCGCGCCCGTGAACTCCGGCAGGTACGAGACGACCGGGTCGTCCAGCCGCATGCGGCCGTCCTCCACCAGCAGCATGACCGCCGTCGTGGTCCCCACCACCTTGGTCAGCGACGCCAGGTCGTAGACGGTGCGGTCCGGGTCCACCTCGCCCTCGCCGGCGCCCTTGTGGCCCAGCCCCTCTTCCAGGACGATGTGCCCGTAGCGCCCCACCGCCAGCGACGCGCCGGGGAACGAGCCGCGGCGGATCTCGTCCAGCACCGCGTCCTCCGCC
>DASTLD010000350.1:0-15912 GCA_035715345.1 Longimicrobium sp. | reverse complement strand
GGTGCGCTGGTGGCGGATCAGTGGTTGGGACGGTGACCGCCCTCGCGGTGCTGGCCGTGCCCGCCGGGGCCGTGATGGCCGCCGGGGTGCGGGCCGGCGCCGTGGCGCTTGTGCATCTCCTCGCGGAGCTGCGCGAAGCGGGCGCGCTGGCTTTCCGTCAGCACCGCGTCGATCTGCTGCATGGTGCGGTCGTGCAGGGCGCGCATCTCCGCGGGGGGCTCGTGGCCGGGGCCGTGCGGCGGGTGCGCCTGGCCGCTCTGCTTCATGCGCTCGTGGAACGCGTGCATCTGCCGGCCCGTCTCCGCCAGGATGCCGCGGATGCGCGTGGCCTGGTCCGCCGTGAGCTGCAGGTGCTCCGTCATGTGCGCCACCATCTGGTCCATGTGGCGCTGCATGTCCTGCGGCCCGTGCTCGTGCGGCGGCCGCGGCGGGTCCTGCTGCGCGCGGGCCGGGGCGCCCAGCAGCAGCCCGCCCATCAGCGCGGCGGCCACGGCCAGGACGCGCGGGGTCCGGCGATGCTCCGTGCTCTTCATCGTTCACTCCGTGCGTGGAGGGTGTGTTGCGACTGCGGCGCCCGTTGCGGCGCTGCGTGACAGGGTACAGCGCCGGCCGCCGCCGCGCTCCCCCTCCGCGCACGAGATGCACGCCGCTGTTCCGAACTGCACGGAATCCGCAACGAACGCCGTCCACGCTCGGTGGGTGATGGAATCTGCCTCATCGCCACCATCCCACAACCCTCCCCCAGACTTGGGGGAGGGTGCGAGCCTAAGCGAGCGGGTGGGGGCGCCCGCCCACGCGCATGCCCCGGCCTCGCACACGGATGTGCGCGTGCAGTCCGCGCAGGCGGACTTCGTGCTTTTCGAGGCGCGGTTTCAACCGCCGGCCCGATGCCGGCAACGTGCCGTGGACTCGCTGCCCACGCCAAACCGCATATCGTGGATCGGACCCGCGGCCCGTGCCCAACCGCGTATCCCAGACCACACCCGCACCCCGCCCCGTCCTGAATCTCATCGCCCCACGTGCAGTTCGTGCTCGTCGGCGTGCCGCTCGTGATGCGGGGTTTGCGGCGCGCGCGGGGGCGCGGGTATGCTTGGGAGCCTTTCATCGCCCCCATCATGACCGCGGAAGCACGCCCGGAAGCCCCGCCCCCGCACGAGCGCGTCCCGCTGACGCGCGCGGAGCTGCTGGCCATCTTCGTCTTCTGGACGCTGATCGCACTGCTGACCGCGGCCAACGTCCACCTGGACCCGTACGGCCACCACGCCCGCCCCGCGCCCGAGGGCCCGCGCGTGATGCTGGCCTTCGTGGAGTCGTACCTGTGGGCGCTGCTGACCCCCGCCGTCTTCTGGCTGGCCAGCCGCTTCACGCTCGACCGCCGCGAGTGGCTGCGCTCCCTGCTGGTGCTGTTCGGCGCGGGCCTGCTGCTGGCCATGGCGGTGGACCACCTGCTGGCCTACCTGCGCTTCCACGTCTTCCATCCCGCCCACGGCCGCCCGTTCCCGCCCCCGCCCGGGCCGCGGATGGGCAGCGTGGAGCTGTGGTTCCTCAACGACCTGATCGTGTACGTGGCCGTGCTGGCCGCCGGCTTCGCGCGCGAATACTTCACCCGCTACCGCGCGCGGGTGGAGGAGACCGTCCACCTGCAGGCGCAGGCCGCGCGGCTGCAGGCGCAGCTGGCGGAGGCGCGGCTGGACACGCTGCGCACCCAGCTCGACCCCCACTTCCTGTTCAATACTCTCAACGCCGTCAGCGCGCTGGTGGAGGCGGACCCGCGCGGCGCCCGGCGCATGCTCTCGCGGCTGAGCGAGCTGCTCCGGCACACGCTGGAGGGCGCGCGCGAGCAGGAGGTGCCGCTGCGGCGGGAGATGCAGGTGGTGGAGAAGTACCTGGAGATCATGCAGATCCGCTTCCAGGGACGCCTGGACGTGGCCGTGCGGGTGGACCCCGCGGCGGGCGATGCGCTGGTGCCCAGCCTGGTGCTGCAGCCGCTGGTGGAGAACGCCATCAAGCACGGCATCGGCGCGGCCGGCAGCGGGCGCATCGAGATCACCGCCGCGCGCGAGGGCGGACGCCTGGTGCTGCGCGTGCGCGACGACGGCCCCGCGCCCCCGGACGCCGCCCCCGCGGAGGGCGTGGGGCTGCGCAACACGCGCGCGCGGCTGGCGCAGCTCTACGGCGACGCGCAGGCCCTGTCGCTGCGGCCCGCGGAGGGCGGGGGGATGGTGGCGGAGGTCGTGCTGCCGTACCACACGGCGGCGGACCTGCGCGTGTCCGGAGTGGGCGATGGCTGAGGGGGCGATGCCGTCGCGCCCGGTGCGCGTCCTGATCGCGGACGACGAGCCGCTGGCCCGCCGGCGCATCCGCGACCTGCTGGCCCACGCCCCCGGCGCCGAGGTGGCGGGCGAGGCGGAGGACGGCGACGCCGCGGTGCGGGCCATCCGCTCGCTCCGTCCCGACCTGGTTTTCCTGGACGTGCAGATGCCCGGGCGCACGGGCCTGGAGGTGGTGCGCGAGATCGGGGCCGAGGCGATGCCGGCCACCATCTTCGTGACCGCGTACGACCAGCACGCGCTGGCCGCGTTCGAGGTGGCGGCGGTGGACTACCTGGTCAAGCCGTTCGACGACGAGCGCTTCGAGCAGGCGTTCCGCCGCGCGCGGCGGCGCATCGAGCTGCAGGAGGTGGGGCGCCTGTCCGGCGAGCTGCTGGCGCTGCTGCAGGGCGCCGCCCCCGCGCCGCCGGCGTTCGCGCCGCCGGCCGCGCCCGCGTACCTGGAGCGCATCGCCGTGGAGATGCGCGGGCAGGTGCGCGTGGTGCCGGTGGGGGAGATCGATTACGTCGTGGCGGCGGGCCCGTACGCGGAGCTGCACGCGGGCGAGAAGACGTACGTCATCCGCGAGCGGATGCAGACGCTGGAGGAGCGGCTGGACCCGGCCCTCTTCTTCCGCACCCACCGCTCCATCATCGTGCGGCTGGAGCGGGTGGAGGCGCTGCTGCGCGCCCCCGGCGGCGACTACGCCGTGCGCCTGCGCGGCGGCGCACGGCTCAAGGTCAGCCGCGGCCGCTTCGAGGAGCTGGAGGCGCGCATGGGCGTTCCCCACCGCCCGTGACGCGCCTCCAGCGAGCCCCTAGCACCAGGTGATGCTGCTGGTGCCCGCGTAGGTGCAGGTGGAGGTGGTGATCACGTCGTACTTGGCGTAGACCGCGTACCGGTGCGTGTAGTCCGCGTTGGGGATGTCGTTGAGCCAGATGCCGTTCGGGTCCGTCCCTGCCTCGTTGCTCCGCTTGATCCACGCACCGTTCGCCGTCAGGTCCCGGTACCACATGGACACCAGGGTCCCGGCCGGCGCGCCGGTGGCTTCGCCCGCCACCACCAGCGAGCCGGGCGAGCCGATCCCCGCCGTGGAGCTGGGCTGGATCCAGATCACGCGCGCCTTCTCGTTGCAGTAGCCGGAGTTCTGTCCCCAGAAGCTGGCGATGGGCGAGGTGACGCCGGAGTAGACGGCCCTTACCTGGTAGTTGTGGCAGTAGTTGGACACGGGGACGGTGTTCGACCAGGAGGCGTCTCCCAGCGCCACCTCCGCCGCGTAGCTGGTGGTGGTCAAGGCGCTGGCGGTCGTGGCGTCGCGCCATTGGAGCTGCACGCCGCCCGACCCGTTGCGGGCCCAGCCCGCCGCGGTCAGCGTGTTGGGCGGCCCCCAGGTCGCGGCCGACGTCTGCACCCACGCGACTTTCACCCACGGCGTGGTCGGCAGCGTGGCGCTGCCGGAATCCAGGTCGTGCGCCACCACGGTGACCTGCCTGCCGATGGTCCCCGGCAGGGAGATCCAGAAGTTCCGGCGGTTGCCGCTCCGGCACGCGGGAATCACCTCCACGTTGGCGGAATCCCGGTCTGCCAGGCCGCTCGCGACGAGCTGCCCGTTGTTGTACACGTCCACCCGCACCACCTCGCCCCAGGCGGCGTCGGGGTCGCAGGCCCAGCCGCGGACGTACCCGTCGTTGGTAACCGCCGCCAGCCTCCCGGTTGGCTGATAGTGCTGGGACCTCCGGCGGCCCGTGATCTCCCGTCCGATCTTCGTATGCTCCAGCAGGACCGGCGGCGGGAAATCCCGCGATGTCGTGTACGGGGGGACCCGCTCCCAGATGAAGAAGCCGAGCAGCACGGCCTCAGGATCGCGCTGGGCGGCGAGGAACCACCGCTGCGCAACCGCACCCATCGCGTCGAGGCCGCCCATGCGGGGATGGCTCGCGGCGGACCAGAACCCGTCTCCGACGTAGATGCGCTTCCGGCCGTTGAAGCGGACTTTCAGGTTGTCGATCGCCCTCCTGAACACGCTGCTGGTGTCCGGGTGGATGTCGTAAGCGGCCACACCCACCAGGTCCACCGTCTGCACGATACGGTCGGTGTTGAAGTCGGAGGCAGGGTTCTCCACCTTGTACAGCGCCTCGATCAGGACGATCTTGGCCCACTCGGGATAGGTGTTCTTGACCAGCTGGGCGGCGGCCTCGTACTGGGCGGGCGAGACGCCCCAGTGAAACGGCTCGTCCCTGATCACGAAGGCGAGCACCGTGTCCGGGGTCAGCACGCTGCTGTTTCTCCGCCTCCAGCTTGCCCACCGCGCCGCGTAGTCGGGGCAGAGCACCACGAAGTCCGTACCGCACCAGAGGATCTTTCCCAACTCCACGATCACCTTCATGCCCCGGCCTGCCGCGGCGTTCGCACGCTGCGTTACCCACGTGCTGCTCGTGTCCTCGCTGGTGACCACCCATCCGAAGTTGGCGTACGACTCGGTCCCGTTGAGGCTCCAGTCGTCGTCGACTCCGGTTGCATAGCCGAACCACTCCAGGCCGCCTGGCCCGAGCGCCTGGACGGGCCCGCCGGACGGGATGTCCACGCCGCCGTCCGCCACCGGCGTGGAGGGGATCTTCTCGCACGCGGCGAGCAGGAGCGCGGCCGCGAGCGCGAGCGCGCGGGGGGCACGGAACATCATGATCTTGCCTCCGGATGAAGCCGGGATGTGGACCGGGCCGTGGCGGGTGGGGACCGGCCGCAACGACAGGAAGGGCGGGTCCGCTCACGGGGCCCGCCCTCCACGATAATCCGGTTGCGGGGAAGGGCAACCTTTCCGTCGCGGACCCTACGGCTCCGTGTCGTAGCCGCGGATCACGTAGCGCAGGCGGCCGTCCGTGGCGGAGATGGTGTACTCCATGTGCCCCACCGGCAGGCCGTTGGCGGCCAGGACGGTCTGCGCCCCGGCGACGTCCTGCGCCGGCACGTTCCAGGTGACGGTGCGGCCCTGGCTGCCGCTGACGCCCAGCACCGTCAGCCGCTGGTCCGTGGACAGCTTGAAGGGCACCGCGTTGCCGTACGAGTCCACCACCGCCTCCACCGGCACCGTGCACGGCGCGTCGCAGGGGGCGCCCGCATAGCGGAAGGTGCGCGTGGCGTTGCCGGGCGTGAACTCCGCCGTCGCCGTGTCCGTGCCGAACTCCACGCCGTCCACCCTCCCCACCGCGGCCAGCTTGCAGATCACCCCCGCCTTCGTGCCGCGGCGCCAGAGCGTGTAGGCACTGTCGCCCTCCACCGGCGTCTCCGCGTCCACGGGCTCGCCGCACCCGTTCCCCACGACGTTCCAGTGCACCACCGCGCCCGAGGGGATCTGCGCCGCGGCGGAGGGGCCCGTGCCCGCCACGCCCAGGCTCAGCGCGCCGGGCGTGGTCACGCGCACCAGCACCGGCTGCGGCAGCATCTGCTGCACGGTCGGCTCGCCGGGGATGGCGTTGCCGTCGGGCAGCACGGGGCCGATCTGGTGAAAGCCGCGCTCCACCTCCAGCGCCATCTCCTCCGGGCGGGCGATGCGGGCGCCCTCGCCCTGGCAGGCGGCGAGCAGGGCGGCGGCGGCGAGCAGCGGAAGTGTGCGCACGAGACTCGGTGTGCGGGTGATGGAACGGCGTCGGGGCGCCGGCGAATGCCGGGTCCGGAGGCAGGGGGGGATGCGCCGGGTGGAACCGGATGTTTCGAGAAACGTCCGGCCGCGGCGGGGTCTGACACCCCATCGGACGACCGGCCCCATCCACGAGGCGGAAGGTGCTACATCCTGATCCAGCAGAATTGCGCAAGTACATACTGGAACGCCACTTGCAACGATCCGCGCACGAATTTGCCTGGAGGTGGGAGCGATGGCGCTGCGGGAGTTCACGGATTCGAGGGGGATCACCTGGCGGGCCTGGGACGTGCCGCCGGCGCACGTCTACAGCCCGGAGCGGTCGGGGGAGGATCGCCGGCGGCAGCCCGCGCCGGGGTACGCGCCGGAACGGCGGCTGCGCGAGCGGCGGCGGGTCAGCCTGAACCTGGGGATGGAGCGGGGATGGCTGTGC
Organism: Longimicrobium sp.; assembly: GCA_035715345.1. Classification (GTDB taxonomy): domain Bacteria; phylum Gemmatimonadota; class Gemmatimonadetes; order Longimicrobiales; family Longimicrobiaceae; genus Longimicrobium. The sequence goes on along the minus strand of DASTLD010000350.1, from coordinate 9,536 downwards.
TTCGAGTGTCCCGACGAGAAGCGGCGCCTGGCTCCGCCTCCGCCCTCCTGGGCCGAATCCACCGACGAAGACCTGGAGACCCTCTGCCAGCGCGCCCTGGCCAGCCTGCGCCCCCCACGCATCCGCTAGCCCGTGCGCGTGAAGCATCGCACCCTCCGCACCTCGTGGCGGAGGGTGCGATGCGTTTCCGTGGCGAGCGTAGGTGGCAGATGGGCAGGGGACGGCGCATGCGGAGAGGCCACCTCCCCGCTCGTTCCTCGCTGCCCCTCCCCCGCGCAGCGGGAGAGGGGCTGGGTCTGCGCGCGGCGTGGCGTTCTACCGCGGGAGGCCCCACCCCCCGCCCCCTCCCCCCGCGCCGCACGGGCGTCTTCGCGTCATGCCGGCAGCGGTGCGCGCGGCGCGTGGAGAGGGGGAGACCTGAACTGAGATGCCCCGGGGCTTCGCACATGAAACCAACAACCCTCCCCCAGACTTGGGGGAGGGTGGACGAGTAATGCGAGTCCGGGTGGGGGCGCCCGCCCTCGCGCCGTGCCCCGCCGGCCGCGGGGATGCTCGTGCCCGCCCTCCGCGTCCTCCGCGGCTCCGCGTGAGACCTCTAGGCGTTGGGCTCTGCCAGCGCGTCCAGCAGCTTGCCGTGGATGCCGCCGAACCCGCCGTTCGACATCACCAGCACCACCTCCCCGCCCTCCAGCTCCGGCGCCAGCCGCGCCACGATCTCGTCCGGGTCCGGGATGAAGTCCGCCGGTTTGCCCGCCGCCCGCCACGCCTCCACCAGCTCCAGCGGGTTCATCGCGGTCTCCGCCGTGTAGCGCTCCGGGTGGAACAGCCCCGCCAGCACGATGCGGTCGGCGCCGGCAAAGGCGTCGCGGTAGGCGTCCTGGAATTCGCGGCGCTGCGCCGTGTAGCTGCGCGGCTCGAACACCGCCACGATGCGCCGCCCCGCGTACTTCTGCCGCGCGGCCTCGATGGTCTCGCGGACCGCGGTCGGGTGGTGCGCGAAGTCGTCGATCACCGTCACCCCGCGCGCCTCGCCGCGCACCTCCATGCGGCGCTTGACGCTGCGGAAGGTGCGCAGTCCCTCGACGACCCCCGCCCGGTCCGCGCCCACGGACTCCGCCGCGGCGATGGCCGCCAGGCAGTTGCGCACGTTGAACGCGCCCGTCAGCGGCGTCTCCACCCGCCCCCATTCCTCCCCCTGGTGCAGCACCACGAACTCCGTGCCTTCCGGTCCGAAGCGCACGTCCCGCGCGGTCCAGCGCGGGTGCCCGTCCGCCTGCGGCGCTCCCTCGTAGCCGAACGACTCGATGGGCGCGAACGACTTGGGCGCCAGCTCGCGCACGATGGGCGAGTCCCACCCCGCCACCAGCGTCCCGTTGCGCGGCACCAGGTTGATGAAGCGCGCGAACGCGAAGCGGTACGCCTCCTCGTCGCGGTAGATGTCCGCGTGGTCGAACTCGATGTTGTTCACCACCGCCGTCACCGGCAGGTAGTGCCACATCTTGGGCCCCTTGTCGAAGTAGGCCGTGTCGTACTCGTCGGACTCGATGACGAAGCAGTCGCTGTCCGTCAGCCGGAACGAGGTGCCGAAGTTCTCCACCACGCCGCCCACCAGGAACGACGGGTTCAGCCCCGCGCTCTCCAGCAGCCACGCCAGCAGCGACGTCGTGCTGGTCTTGCCGTGTGTGCCCGCCACCGCCAGCACGTACCGCCCGCGCAGGAACTCCTCCTTGATGACCACGGCCGCCGCCGTGTAGTGCATCCGCCGCTCCAGCACCGCCTCCAGCTCCGGGTTGCCGCGGCTGATGGCGTTGCCCACCACCACCACGTCCGGCCGCGGCTCCAGGTTGTCCGGGCTGAAGCCCACCGCGTACTCGATCCCCAGGTCTCGCAGTTGCGTGGACATGGGGGGATACACGTTCTCGTCGCTGCCCGTGACGCGGTGGCCGGCGGCGCGCAGCAGCCCCGCCAGCGAGCCCATGGCGGTGCCGGCGATGCCGATCAGGTGGTAGTGGCGCGGGGCGGAAGCGGGCATCTTTCTTCTTTCTCTCCGGACGGTGTGGCGGCGGGGCGTCTGCCAGACGTGTGCCGGGGGGATGAGGGAAGTGCGAGAGTGCGCGGTGAAAGTGCGGGCGGGGGCGATGGGGATCAACCGGGGAGAGAGCGGATGGGTGAGGAGACGGTCCTGCAGATCAACGATTCGCTGTGGATTCCGCGCGCGGAGCTGACGTTCCGGGCCACGCGCTCCGGCGGGCCGGGCGGCCAGCACGTCAACACCAGCTCCACGCGCGTGGAGCTGGCGTGGGACGTGGAGGCGTCGCCCAGCCTGACGGACGAGCAGCGCGCACGGCTCAGGGAAAAGCTGGCCAACCGCATCAGCGGCGAGGGCGTGCTGCTGCTGGCCGCCAGCGAGCACCGCAGCCAGCACCAGAACCGCGAGGCCGCCGTGGCCCGCTTCGCGGAGCTGGTGCGCCAGGCGCTGGTGGTGCCCAAGGCGCGCCGGAAGACCAAGCCCAGCCGCGCGGCCAGGGAGCAGCGCCTGCAGGAGAAGCGGCGGCGCTCCGAGACCAAGCGCATGCGCGGCAGCGTGTCCGGCGACGAGTAACTTTTTGGGAGAACCGCGTTTAGGGGAGGAAAAGGGGATCGGCACACGTGTTGCATTCCCCCGGCGCCGACGGCGGTCCAGGGGGGACCGAGCGGTTCCAAACCAGTGAACGTGTGGGGGGAAGCCATGGAAATCCTTTGGATGATCATCATCGGCCTGGTCGCGGGCGCGATCGCCAAGCTGATCATGCCGGGGCGCGACCCGGGCGGCATCATCGTCACCATCCTGCTCGGCATCGCGGGCTCCATCGTCGGCGGCATGCTGTTCGGCGGCAGCGACGACCGGGTGGGCCTGATCGGCTCGGTGGTCGGCGCGCTGATCCTCCTGTTCCTGTACCGGCTCATCGTCGGCCGGCGCCGGACGGTCTGACGCCTGACAACCCCGACCGCGGAGGCGCGCAATGCCGGCCAGTCAGATGAAGGAGCTGCTCAAGCACGAGCTGGGAGACCTGCTGTACGCCGAACAGCGCATCCTGCAGATGCTGCGCGGCCTGCAGAAGGAGGTCTCCAGCCCGGAGATGCTTGCCCGGCTCAAGGAGCACACGGGCGAGACGGAAGAGCAGATCGAGCGGCTGAAGCGCGCCTTCGCGACCATCGGCGAAAAGCCGAAGGCGGAGAAGTGCGACGGCATCATCGGGCTCAGGGAGGAGCACGACTCCTTCAAGCGCGAGGAGAAGCCGTCCAGGGTCCTGCTGGAGGCGTTCGACCTGGGCAGCGGCCTGCGCGTGGAGCACTACGAGATCGCCGCGTACCGCTCCGCCATGGCCCTGGCCACGGCGCTGGGGTACCGCGAGACGGTGGGCATCCTGGCCGAGAGCCTCTCCGAGGAAGAGGCCATGGCCAAGTTCATCGAGCGGAGCTCGGTCAAGCAGCTCAAGCTGCTGGGCGAGATGGCGGAGCTGGAGGAGGCCCGCTCGCAGGCCCGCAGCACCAACGGCAAGGCGCCGGGCAGGTCGTCCGCCAAGTCCGGCGGCTCCGCCCGCTCGTCGTCCGGCAAGTCCAGCGGCTCGGGCAGCCGGAGCACCGCGAGCAAGTCGGGCGGCTCGTCGAAGTCGAACGGCTCGGGAGGCCGGAGCACGGCCGGCAAGCCGGGATCGGGCGGCCGCGGCAAGGCGGGCGGCGGCTCGTCGCGCAGCGGGTCCAGCGCCCGCACCTGAACGCGGCAAGATCCCAACGCCGAACCGCCCTCCTCCGCATCGCGGGGGAGGGCGGTTCGCTTTGGGGATGATGATGGCGCCTGGGTCGTGTGGATCGTCGCACGCCGGCGGGCATCCGTCGCGCAACCAGGCTGTCATCACGACAAGCCGGCGGCAGAAACGGCAAAATTCCTTGCCAGAGTGACAAGCCGCGGTGGGCACGCGCGTTGCCTTTTCCGCGCGGCGCGAGCCGGCCGGCCGCGGGATGGACGACACACCCACAACCGTCACGGTAGCTTCGCTACGAAAGGAGGAGACCATGGCCATCTCGATGAACCCCACGCTGGACGTCTTTGGCCCGCTGTTCGACGACGCGCTGCTGCCCCTGGCGAGCGGCCGCCGCATGGGCGCCGCGCTGGCGGTGCCGCACGCGGACGTGGCGGAGACGGAGAGCGAGATCCGCGTCTGGATGGAGCTGCCCGGCCTGCGGCCCCGGGACGTGAACGTGGACCTGGACAACAACGTCCTGACCGTCAGCGGCGAGAAGCAGGCGACGCGCAGCGAGGGCGACGAGCGCCACACCTGGCACCTGGCCGAGCGCCGCTACGGCCGCTTCAGCCGCTCGTTCGTGCTGCCGCGCGAGGTGGACGCCGACGGCGTGCGCGCGGAGTTCGACAACGGCATCCTGACGGTGACCGTGCCCAAGACGGAGCGCGCCCGCCGCCGCCGCATCGAGATCCGCGGCGCGGGGCAGACGCAGTCGCTCAACGCCGGCCCGGCGGAGGGGGGGCAGGCGTCCTGAGGCGGCACCGCAACCCTGGCGGGGCGGGGAGCGTCCGGGTGGGAACGCTCCCCCGGCGCAACCCGAGGGCGGCGTCCGGGTACTCTGCCCGGCGCCGCCCGCGCGTTCCGGGCTTTCCGCGGTCCGCCGCTCCGCCGTACAATCACCGCCATGCGTACGACCCGAATCATCCCGGCCCTGCTGCTGGCCGCCGCCCTTTCCGGCTGCGGCGGCGACGCCCGCGGCGAGACCACCCGCGCCGAGCTGGAGGGGCTGCGCCAGGATCCGCCCGCGCGCGCGGATGCGGCCGCGCGCCTGCAGCCGGAGGTGCAGGACTCGCGCAGGACGGCCATCGTGGCCGCGGCGCAGCGCGTGGCGCCCGCCGTGGTCAGCGTCAACGTGCTGCGCCGCGAGCGCGTGGTGCCGCGCAGCCTGTTCGAGGAGCTGATGCTGCCCCCCGGCGGCGAGCGCGAGACGGCGGGGCTGGGCTCCGGCTTCATCATCACCCGCGACGGGCTGGTCATCACCAACGAGCACGTGGTGCGCGCCGCCAGCGAGGTGGTGGTCACGCTCCCCGACGGGCGCGAGTTCGAGGCGCAGGTGGTGGGCACGGACGACGTGAACGACCTGGCCGTGCTGCGCATCCGCCTGCCCCGCGGCGAGGCGGAGCTGCCGGTGGCGCCGCTGGGCAACAGCGACGGGCTGATGATCGGCGAGTGGACCATCGCCATCGGCAACCCGTTCGGGTTCCTGCTCTCCAACCCGGAGCCGTCCGTCAGCGCGGGCGTGGTCAGCGCCGTGGGCCGCAACCTGATCGGCGGCGGCGGCGAGCGCAGCTACTCGCTGGACATGATCCAGACGGACGCCTCCATCAACCCCGGCAACAGCGGCGGCCCGCTGGTCAACGCGCTGGGCGAGGTCATCGGCGTCAACTCGTCCATCCTGTCCAGCACGGGCGGCAGCGAGGGGCTGGGTTTCGCCATCCCCATCAACCGCGCGCGGCGCATCGCGGCGGACCTGGCGGACGACGGGCAGTACCGGCGCGCCTGGATCGGCGCGGAGGTGGAGGCGGTGCGGCCGGAGGGGCCGCGGCGGGTGGCGGAGGTGCGCATCGCCGAGGTGGTGGCCGGCTCCCCCGCGGAGCGCGCCGGGCTGCGCCGGGGGATGACGGTCGTCGCCATCGGGCAGAAGCGCGTGCGTACGCCGCTGGACTGGCAGGCGGGGCTGCTGAACGCGGCCTACGGCGAGCCGCTGGAGGTGCGGGTGCGCGAGGGCGGCCGCGAGCGCGCCGTGCGCGTGCAGCCCGGCGACCTGCCGTCGTCGGGCGCCGAGCGCATCCAGGCGCTGCGCGACTTCCAGCTCATCACCCTGACGCCGGCCATCCGCGCGGAGCGGGGGCTGACCAACGAGCGCGGGGCCGTCATCGTGGGGCTGTCGGACGCCGCGCGCGCCCTGGGCCTGCGCGAGGGCGACCTGATCCTGCAGGTCAACCGCGTGCGCATCACCACCGCGGAAGAGGCCGCGCAGGTGCTGCAGCAGCAGGGCGGGCGGGGCGTGGTGCTCTACTTCGAGCGCCAGGGCCGCGTGGGCTCCACGCAGTTCGTGGTGGGCGGGTAGGGCCCTCACCCTGCGCGGCAGCGGGGCGCGCGACGGTCGTCGCGTCCTCGCTGCCACGCTGTCCCTCTCCCACCAACTGCCGTGGGAGAGGGAGTACGCTGGTGCGAGCAGCGGGCGTAGGATGAGCTGGTAGGGATTGCAGCGCCTGCTCTCGCGCGGATCCGCACGGTGCCTCCCAGGCGCGGAGGCCCCCTCCCCGCTCGTTCCTCGCCGCCCCTCCCCCAACTTCGGGGGAGGGGCTTCTGTCTTCCCCCCAGGCGACCATCCGGCGCACACCGTGCACGGGACTCCCCCGTTCAGTCCGCGCAGGCGCTCCTGGAGGCGCGGTTTCAACCGCCGGCGGGATGCCGGCGCCGCACACGCATCTTCTTTCCTCCGCGGTTCTCCGCGTCCTCCGCGGCTCCGCGTGAGACAAAAAGGCCCTCCCCGGCATCGGGGAGGGCTCTTGCGCGAGAGGCCTGAGCGGTGGGTCAGAACACCCAGCTCATCCCCACCACCGGCACCACGGGGAGCGCGGCCAGGGAGTTCAGGCGGCGGCGGTCCTGCTGGCCGAAGTAGCGGTAGATCAGCTCGTCCCGGTTCTCCAGCGCGTTCAGCACGCGCACGTACGGCGTCAGGCGCGTCGTCCGCCCCGCCAGGCGCGCGTTCCAGGTGCGCGACAGCTCCGCGTCCACCCGCAGGAACGGCGCGGCCTTGGCGTTGGTCAGCGGCGGGCTGGTCTCCACGTCCACGCCGGTCGGGTCGCCTACCGAGGAGAACTCGTCCGCAATGCCGGGCGAGTCCTGCCCGCCCGAGCGGTCGTCGCGCCCCCGGGTGGCCAGCGAGGCCCCGTACGCCACGCGCACCTCCGCCACCAGCACCCGCCCCACCGGCCCGCTGGCGCCCAGGCTCAGCCTGTGCCGCCCCTTGAAGGCGCCCGAGTCCGCCGGCGCGTCCGACCACGACCACCCCAGCGAGTAACCCATCCACCCGGTCAGCGCGCCTCCGGTGCGCCGCACCCACACGTCCATGCCGGAGTTGTGCGCCGCCCCGCCGCCGGGCAGCGGCAGGTCGTGGAAGCGCTTGTAGAAGCCCTCCAGCCCCAGCCGCAGGCCGTCCGCCACCTCCTGGTCCAGCCCCACGGACAGGTGCGACGCCCCCGCCACCGCCAGGTGCGTGGGGATGCGGGCCGAGTCCGCGAAGTTCTCCAGCCGCGTGCCCGGCTTGAGCGGCCGCGGCACGCGCACGTACTGGTGGTACCGCCCGCCCGCGACGGTCAGCGCCGCCCGCTCGCCCACCAGCCAGGTGACGGAGGCGCGCGGCCCCAGCTCCACCGCGGAACCCACGGAGAAGGCGTCCGCGCGCAGGCCGCCGCGCAGCACCACCTTGCCGGTGGGCTGCCAGACCGCGTCCACGTACGCGCCGGTGGCCGCGCCCGCGGAGCGCACCTGGATCAGCTTGCGGTCCAGCTCCGGCTGCGAGGCCAGGTGCCACCACCACTGGCGGTCGAACGAGGCGCCGTAGCGCAGCCGCACCGGCCCCACCATGCGCCCGAAGTCCGCCGCCAGCCGCAGCCGGTCCGCGTGCGCGTTCAGCAGGTAGGGCTGCCTCTCGAGCAGCGTCACCGTGCCGGAGACCTCCTCGCGCATGGGCAGGGCGGTGGCAAAGCGGCCCAGCGCGGCGGTCAGCTCCATGGCCGCGCCCTCCAGGTGCCCCAGGTAGCGCAGCGAGCCGCTGGTGTTGGCCCAGCGCGCGAACGGGTCCTCGCGCGGCAGCGAGTCGATGCGTACGCCCTCGGCGTTGGCAAAGAAGGTGGCCGCCAGGCTGCCCGCGCCCAGCGGCGCGTCCAGGCGCACCAGCCCGTCCGCGTAGTCGTAGGGAAAGCCGTCGCCCCCCAGCGGGCCCATGGCCGCGCCGTGGATCACCCGTCCGCTGGCCAGGTAGCGCGCGCCGAAGGGGAGCGGCCCCTCGCCGCGGGTGCGGGCGGAAACCAGGTCCACCGCGCCGGTGCTGCGGTGCTGCTCCGCGTTGCCGCTGCGCGTGGACAGGTCCATGACGTACGACAGCCCGCCGTCGTAGCGCGCGGGCGCGCCGCCCAGGTAGAGCTGCGCGCGGGCCAGGACGCCGGGCTCGAAGGTGTCGATCAGCCCGCCCATGTGGAACGGAGCGTACACCGGGGCGCCGTCCAGCAGCACCAGCTTGAGGTCCGCCGCGGAGCCGCGCACGTACAGCGCGTCGTCCGCCTGCTGGTCGCCGTCGCCGGGGGGCGCGGGCCAGCCGTTGTCCACCGGGGGCGGGGGATCGTCCAGGACGGAGTGGTCCAGCACCAGCCGCACGTCCGGACGCGCGGCCGCCACGCTGTCCAGGCGCGGGTCCGTGACGGAGACGGCGATGGGGGTCAGGCGGACCGGGCGGTAGCGCAGCAGCACGTCCAGCGGCACGCTGCCGCCGGGCGGCACCACCACCGTCATCTCGTGCGGCTCGTGCTCCAGGTGGTGGATGCGGAAGGTGACGGTGCCGGCGGGGACGCGCAGCGAGAACGAGCCCGTGCTGTCCGCCATGCCCGCCACCGTGCGGGTGGGGGACTCGACCTCCACCAGCGCGCGGGCCACGGGCAGGCCGCTGGGCTCGCTGGACACGCGCCCGCGGATGGACCCCCACGCCGTGTCCTGGGCGGCGGCGGCCAGCAGCGCGAGCGCGAGCGCGGCGATCATGTCGGGGGGATTGCGGCCGGCGCGGGGAGGCTAGCTCCCCGCGCGGAACACCGGCTCCGCGGCGGTGCTGCCCTCCACGCGGGGGGCCAGGGCGCGCAGCACGTCGCCCTCCTTGGCGGCGTAGACGCGGCCGTTCACCTCGATGAAGGCGCTGGTGGCGGTGCGCGGCAGGTCGATGCGCACCTCGCCCGCGCCGGCGCCCATGACCTCGATGCGGCCCGGGCTGGTGCGGAAGCGCGCCCCCGCGGCGGCGCCCGTGGCCAGCACGCTGGCCTGCGGCGCGGACGACAGCCGGGCCCGCACGCGCAGCTCCGGCGACGAGCCGGTCACCACGATGCGGATGCGGCCCGCGTCGGGCAGGATGGAGACGCCGGACGGCGCGCGCAGGGCCTCCGGCGCGGCGGCGGGCGCCTCTTCCGGCCGCAGCACCGGCGCGGGTGCCGCGGGGCGCGGGGCAATGCGCTCCTCCACCCACTGGCGGACGGGCGAACCCGGCACCGCGGCCGCGGCCACGCCGGCAAAGCCGACCACCAGCGCCGCGGCGCGGGCCAGGTGCCGCGTGCCGCCGAAGACGCGGCCGGCGCCGCCGCGGCGGGCGCGGGCGAACGAGGCCTGCGCGGCCAGCACGGGGGCGGGCGCCTCCACCAGCCCCAGCAGGGCGGACGTCCGCGCGTTCAGCGAGCGCAGCTCGGCCAGCTCCCCCGTGCA
>DASTLD010000349.1:0-2869 GCA_035715345.1 Longimicrobium sp. | reverse complement strand
CGCGCCGGTCGCGGATGTCCTCGCGGCGGTCGCGGCGGTCCTCCAGGCGGTCGCGGCGGCCACCGTGGAAGCGGCGGTCCCGGCGGTCCTCCTTGCGGTCACGCATGTCCTCACGGCGGTCGCGGCGGTCCTCGCGCCGGTCGCGCACGTCCTCGCGGCGGTCCAGGCGGCGCGCGACCACGGCGCGGCGGCGAGCCACCTCCGCGCTGCGGCGCACGACGTCGGCACGGTGGCGGTGCTGCAGGTGCCGCCGGCGCGCCATCTCCGCGCGATGGCGGTGCCGCACCACGCGGGTGCGGTGCTCCCTGGCCTCGACCTGCGCCTTCTCCGTCGCGGGCGGGGGAACCGTCTGCGCGGCGAGTTGCGCCGGGGCGGCCGCCAGCACGGCGGCGGCAAGGATCCAGTAGGCTTTCATCGTTCGATTCCGGGTGGGGTGTGTCAGGTGGGAGCCGAGGCTCCCGATTGCCGTCATCCCGGGATACACGCGCAGTCGGTGCCGCGTTGGGGGCGGAAGATGAGCGTTCGATGAGGGTGGTGGGTCAGCCGATCGCGCGCCAGGCGAGGTCGTCGCCGTCCAGGTGCAGCAGCGCGTCGGCGGTCAGCACCAGCGGCAGGTGCGCGTCCGCCCGCGGCTCCAGCGCCCCGCCGATGTGCCAGAGAAAGGTGCCGTCCTTCGTGGGCACCCAGGCCAGCGGCGCGTCCGTGCAGGCGGCGGGATAGGAGAAGAAGCCGTACGGGTGCCGCCCGTCCGGCAGCACGCGGCAGTGGTGCTGCTCGCCGGTGGCGGGGTCGATGGCGGAGACGCCGGCGCCGTAGCCGTGGCGCACCAGCAGGTAGCGTTGCCCCGCCGGGCGGATCAGCTCGGTGGGATCGTAGACCAGCCGGGTCAGCGCGCGGCTGGCGCCCGGCACCCGCTCGAGGGCCCCGCCGCCGACGCGCACCAGGTGCGTCTCCACGATGCCGTAGCACGCCGCCGCCGCGTGAAAGCGCTCGGCGCCGTCCTCGTCCGGCGCCGCGGGGATCGCGGCGAGCTCGTCCACGTGGTCCAGGTACAGGCCCTCCGCCGCCGCGCCGGGCTCCCGCTCGGTGGCGTGGAGCTGCCACGTCTGCTGCCATCCCCGCCACGGCGCATCCAGGTCCATCCACCATCCCTGGCCCTCGTCCAGCGACAGGACCGCGCGGCCGCTGGGCGACAGGCACGACGCGCGGCCGGGGAGCCGGTCCCACTCGGCGGCTACGCCGCCCGAGGGCAGGTCGTACACGCGCGGGCGGTCGTCCCAGAGCAGCAGCCGGTCCATGGCCGCGGAGGCGTCCAGGCGGCGCGGCTCGAAGTCGCCGCGGCGCTCGGCCGGAATGGCGATGGGGAGCGGGAGGAAATCGATGCGGTGCGCCGCGGGGTCGATCTCCAGCAGCCACAGGCGGCCGCTGTCCTGCCCCATGGCCACGGCGCGGCGGCCGTCGCGGCGCACCAGGCAGACGCCGTAGCCCAGCGGCTCAGGCGGGGTGATGCGGGCCAGGAGCGGGAGGGCGGACACCTCAGCCGGCGGCCAGGCGCTGGGTGAGCCGCTTGCGCGCGCGGGCGGCGGCAAAGCCGTTGATCGTCATGATGGGCCCCACCAGCCAGTAGACCATGCCCGCCAGGAACGCGCCCATCTCCCCGCCGAAGACGGCCAGCAGCACGGAGACCACGGCGACCGCGACGTTCAGCAGGCTCTCGCGCACGTTGTCCACCGTGTCGAACACCTCCACCTCGTTCAGCTCCAGCTCGCCGCGCTTGCGCCAGGCGTGCACGTGCAGCAGCGCGAACAGGCCGAACACGGCGATGTATCCCCCGCTGAAGATGACCATCACCCACGGCCACTGCCCCGGCTCCACCACGGGAACCGGCGTCGCGGACGCGCCGGTGATCATGGCCACCGCCAGCCCGAAGACGAACTTGAGCGGGTAGACGAAGAACAGCACCACGAACAGCAGCGCGGCGTTCAGCGCCACCGTGACGTTGTCGTTCAGCCCGTAGCGGCGGAAGAAGCGGTACTGGTTGTACCAGACCAGGAAGAGCAGCGCGAAGCACGCCGCGAAGGGCACGAAGCCGCGCATGGCCGTGAACAGCTCGTCCGCCGTGCCCGGCACCTCCAGCGACACCACCAGCAGGGTGATGGCGAAGCCGAAGACGGCGTCGCTCAGGGCCTCCAGGCGCGACACCTCGCGCGCGCGCCAGCGGAAGCCGTTGCGCTCCACGACCGTGTTCCCCATCAGGTGCTGGCGGATCATCTCCCCTCCCGGGTGGACAGGACCTGCGGCGCTTGCGCTTACAATCGGTTTGCGACACTATTGATGCAACCGGCTGCACGAGCCGGCCATCTCATCCCCACTCCCACACCAGGAGGCCATCATGAGAAAGCTGAAGCTGGAGCTGGAAGCGCTGGAGGTCGATTCCTTCGACACCAGCGCGGCCGCCGACGGCGAGGCGGGGACGGTGGAGGCGCGGCAGGCGGACGCGGACTGCACCTACTACGCGACCTGCCTGTGCAAGACCGCATACTACCACTGCGGGACCGGTCCGCACACCATCCACTCGTGCAACTACACCTTCGACGCGCGGTGCTACTACACGTGCTACGAGGTGTGCGGCACGCCGCCCGTCGGCGCCTGACCGCCGCGGCACCGGCCGCCGAACGCGAAAGCGCTCCTCCCCGTCGGCCGGGGAGGAGCGCTTTTCAGTGTGCCACGGGGGCGCGCCCTACTGCTTGGGCGCGGGATCCGCCGGCGCCGGGGCGCTGCCCGCCGCCGGGGCCGGCGTGGCGGGCGCGGGCGTCAGGGGCGCCGCCTGCGTGCCGGCGGCCGGCGCGGCCTGCGTGCCCGCGGCGGG
>DASTLD010000348.1:0-3289 GCA_035715345.1 Longimicrobium sp. | reverse complement strand
AACAACCCTCCCCCGAAGTTGGGGGAGGGTCGGCGAGGAACGAGCCGGGGAGGGGGCCTCCGCTTGCGCAGATGCCAACCCCGCTCGCTGATCTCCGCTTGCAGTCCGCGCAGGCGGACTTCGTGTTGTCTGAGGCGCGGTTTCAACCGCCGGCCGGATGTCCGCCGCCGCGCCCGGATATCATCCCGCCGGGATCACTCACGCACTCACGCGGCCGCCGCGGGCGCCAGGTGGTGCGTGGGGGCATCGCCCCAGAGGCGCTCGAGCTGGTAGAACTCGCGGGCGGCGGGGTGGAAGACGTGGACCACGAAGCTGAAGAAGTCGATCAGCACCCATCGCCCGCCCCGCTCTCCCTCCACGTTCAGCGGCCGGTGCCCCGCCTCCTTCATCCCCACCACCACGTTGTCGGCAATGGACGACACGTGCGTGTCCGACGTGCCGCTCGCGATCACGAAGAAGTCCGTGGCCGTGGAGATGCCGCGCAGGTCCATCAGCACCACATCGTTGGCCTTGCGGTCGAACAGCAGGTCCACCGCGCGCCGCACCTCGGCCGGGAGGTCCTTTGCGCCCGCGCCCGCGGGGGTGTCGCTCATCCGTCTCTTTCGCTTCCAGGGTCCGTAATCTCTGCCGCGTGCCCAAACTGCCCGCGGCGCCCGGCGGCGGCAAGTCGCGCGCCGTCCATCGCCCGACGCCCGCCGTTCCTATTCCCTATTCCCTGGATGCGAGAGGGGCGGCCCCCGCACCGGAAGCCGCCCCTCGCCATCCACCGGACACCGAGCGCGAGGCTCAGTCCTCCTGGATGACCCAGACCTTGATCTCCGGGCGGACCTGCGAGTGCAGGCGCACGGGGACGCTGGTAACGCCGAGCGCCTTGATGGGCTCGTCCAGCTCGATCTGGCGGCGGTCGATCTCGATGCCCTGCTCGGCCAGCTTCTCGGCGATGTCCGCCGAGGTGATGGACCCGAACAGCTTGCCCTCCTGGCCCGCGCGGGCGTGGAAGGTCAGCGACACGCCCTCGACCTTCTTGGCGTGCTCGCGGGCCGCGGTCAGCGTCTCCGCCTCGCGGCGGCCCTGGGCGGCGCGCTCCGCCTCGATGCGGCGCACGTTGCTCTGGGTGGCCTCGTAGGCCAGGCCCTTGGGGATCAGGTAGTTGCGCGCGTAGCCCGGCTTGACGTCCACGACGTCGCCGGAGTTGCCGAGCGACTCGATGCGCTCCCTGAGGATCACCTGCATGTTGGTCTCTCCTTGTATGCCGGTGCCGGGTTACGCCTCGTGCCCCGCGATGTACGGCAGCAGGGCCAGGTAGCGGGCCCGCTTGATGGCGGTGCCGGCCTGGCGCTGGTGCCGGGCGCACATCCCGCTGATGCGGCGCGGCAGGATCTTGCCGCGCTCGGTGATGAAGCGGGAGAGCGTGCGCTCGTCCTTGTAGTCGATCTCTCGAACGGCCGCCTCGCACATGGGGCAGGCCTTGCGTCCACCGCGCATCTTATGCCTCCGCCTCTTCCTCGGATTCCTCGCGCCGCTCGACCGGCGCCACCGGCGTCGTGGGCAGGTTGCCCTCGTTCACCACCACCAGGTAGCGAAGCACGGCGTCGTCCAGCTTGAGCGCGCGCTCGAACTCCGGCATGGCCTCGGACGGGGCGCGGAAGTGCTCCACCACGTAGTAGCCGCTGGTCTGGTTGGCCACCTCGTAGGCGAGCTGGCGGCGGCCCCAGTGGTCGGTGGCCGTGATCTCGCCGCCGTTGGCCCCGGTCAGCAGGCCGTGGTAGCGCTCCAGCCGGGTGTTCACCTCCGCCTCCTCCAGGTTGGGCGCGAAGATGTACACGATCTCGTAGTCCCGCAAAAGTCACCTTCCTTTGGACATGAGGCCCCGCGCCGGTGCGCGCGGAGCAGGATACAACGACAACTCCCCCGTTTCCGGGGGAGCACGCGAAACTAACCTCTCAGCCCTCGATTGGCAACCGCCGGAACCGCATTCCACGCAGAGCCGCAGAGGCAGAGGGAGAGCCGCAGAGGAACTGCCGGAGAGGATCAATCCGGTCTCTGTCGTCCGCTCCTGATCTTCTCCTGCCGTTCTCCGCGTCCTCTGCGTCTCTGCGTGAGTCCTCCACGCTTGCGCCCGGAACACACCGGCGGCATGTTGCGAAATCCACTCCGGCGGCGCCTTTCCATTCCCCGCCCGCGTTTTCGCATGGCCCTGCCGAACTCCGACGCCCTGCGCGACCCCGCCCGCATCGCGGCGCTGGACGCCACGCGCCTGGCCGGCACGCCCGGCGACGAGGCGTTCGACCGCCTGGCCCGGCTGGCCGCGCGCGTGGCGGACGCCCCCGTGGCCATGCTCTCGTTCATCGACGGCGACCGGCAGTGGATCAAGAGCATCGCCGGGCAGGTGCCCGCGCTGGCCGGGCGCCGCGAGATCCCGCTGGCCCACTCCGTCTGCAAGCACGTCATCCTGGGCCGCGAGCCCCTGCGCGTCCGCGACCTGGAGGCCCGCCCGGAGGTGGACGGCGGCCTGGCCGCGCGCATCCTGGGCGTGCGCTCCTACGCCGGCGTGCCCCTGGTGTCGCGTGACGGGCACTCCGTGGGCGTGCTGTGCGTGGGCCACCCGCAGCCGCGCGACTGGGACGAGGCGTCGCTGGCGGCGCTGCAGGACGTGGCCGCGCTGGCGGGCGACGAGATCGAGCTGCGGCGCCGCTCCTACCAGCCCGCGGCGGAGCGGATGTTCATCGCCATGGTGGAGCAGTCGCTGGCCGGCATCTACGTCATCCAGGACGGCTGCTTCCGCTACGTGAACCCCTGCTTTGCGCGGATGCTCAACTATCCCCCGGAGCACTTCGACCAGCCCGTGCCGGTGATGGACATGGTGCTGGAAGAGGAGCGGGCCATGGTGCAGGAGAACATCCGCCGCCGCGTGGAGGGCGAGGTGGACTCCATCCGCTACGCCGTGCGCGCGCGGCGCTCCGACGGCTCCATCCTGCACCTGGAGGTGCACGGCAGCCGCATGGAGCTGGACGGGCGCCCGGCGCTGATCGGGGTGGCCGTGGACGTTTCCGACCGCGTGCGCGCCGAGCGCGAGCGCCGCTCCGCCATGATGGCGCGCGACCGCTTCTACGCCATGCTCAGCCACGAGCTGCGCACGCCCGTCAGCGCGGTCATGCTCTACAACGACCTGATGCTGAGCGAGCTGTTCGGCGAGCTCAACGAGGAGCAGAAGGATGCGGTGGAGCGGTCGCAGCGGTGCGCGGGGGACTTGCTTGCGCTCATCAACGACCTGCTGGATCTCTCCAAG
>DASTLD010000347.1:0-2279 GCA_035715345.1 Longimicrobium sp. | reverse complement strand
GCAGGTGCTCGTGCGCGTTGACGAGCCCCGGCCGCACCTGGCCGCCGGGGATGCGCAGCACGGCGTCGAACGCCCCCTCCGGCGGGACGATGACGCCGCCCTCCACGCCGACGGCGGCGTTCGCGCCCTCGACCAGGAGCCGCACGCCTACTCCCGCCGGAAGGCCAGCGCCAGCACCAGGCGCAGCCCCTGCTGCTTCTCGTAGGAGCCGAGCCTGTCCGCGCGCTCGTAGAACGGCCGCACCGCGGGCCCCACCTCGCCGTCGCGCCGGTACGCCAGGGCCAGCCCGGCCGCGCGCGCCGCCGCCGCCTGCGCCTCCGCCGGGTGGACGTAGTGCGCCAGTTCGTGCGACCGGCGTGAGGCATCGCAGAAGGTGCGGCGGTGGCCGGCGGCGATGGCGTCGGCATGGAAGTCCGTCACGATCACGCTGCCTCCCGGGCGGCAGACGCGCGCCAGCTCGCGGTAGGCATCGCCGATCTCCGGCAGGTGGCCGATCGCCAGCCGGCACCACACCAGGTCGAAGGCGGCGTCACGCAGCGGCAGCGCGCGCAGGTCGCCCGCCGCCAGGCCGCCGGGCGGGTCCGCGGCGGCCAGCATCTCCGGGGTCAGGTCCACGCCCACCGCGAGCGCCGCGCCGGAGCCGCGCAGCCGCCGCCCGGTGCCGCAGCCGGCGTCCAGCAGCCGCAGACCGGCCGGCGCGGGGCCCATCTCCCGCACCAGCAGGTCGTCCAGGAAGGTGATGGCCGTCTCGTGGTAGTCGTGCGCCCACAGGCGGTAGCCCTCGCGCGCGTCGAGGGCGCTCACGCCGGCGCGGGCGCCATCGCGGGAGAGGGCGCCCGCAGGTGGCCGTACGCCTGGCGGTCGTCCGGCTCGTGGCGGGCCCAGGCGCGCACGGTGCGCAGCAGGCGCGGGTCGTGGTAGTCGCCGCGGCGCCAGCGGCCGGCGGCCAGCGCGCGGCCCAGCACCTTGCCCCAGGCGCTGGTGCGGCCGTCGTGCAGCGAGGGAAAGCGGCTCTTGAGCACCAGCTCGAAGTCCTCCACGCGCGCCTTGAGGCGGCGGTCCAGCCAGGGCACCAGCGGGTCCTCGTGGGTCATCCACGCCACCCACTCCGGCTGGGTCCACTCCTCCAGCGTGTCCGGCGTGCCGGCCAGCGCGTCCACGTTGCCGTAGGTGCCGCGGCGCTGCGGGGTGGGCGTGTAGAAGTAGCTGATCAGCTCCATGGCCGGGTTGACGCCCTTGAGCCGGCGGATGAACGACAGCGTGTTCTCGATCTCCCCCTCCGGGTCGTCCGGATCGCCGAACACGAAGGAGAACTCGGGGACGATGCCGTGCCGCCGCGACCGCGCCGCCACCTCCAGCACCTGCTCCGTGGTGATCTTCTTGTTCATCTTGCCCAGCACCTGGTCCGACCCGGACTCCGCGCCGCAGAAGACCATCGCCAGCCCCGCCTTCTTCAGCAGCCGCCAGGTGTCGTCGCCGTAGCGGCAGAGCGCGTCCACGCGCGCCTCGCACCACCAGCGCATCCCCAGCGGCAGCATGCGCTCCGCCAGCTCGCGGGCGTGCGCCTCGCCCACGAACATGTTGTTGTCGTAGAAGTGCACGGAGTCCATCCCGTGCCCGCGCTTCAGGAAGGCGAGATGCTCGGCGGTGCGCGCCGGCGCCTGCTGCCGCTCCTTGCTGCCGTACACGGAGATGACCCCGCAGAACTTGCAGCCGTACGGGCAGCCGATGGACGACTGGTACACGCCGGAGCGGCGGCCCAGGAAGGTGGGGTGCAGGTATTCGTCGACCCGGATCTTGTGGTACGGCGGCGCGGGCAGCTCGTCCGGCCCCACCCAGTGCCGCTCCGGCGCCAGCCAGGGCGTGCCGTCGGCGTTCAGGAAGCCCAGGCCCGCGACGGTCCTGGGGTCCCGCCGCCCGTCCAGCACCTCCAGCAGCTCCACGAAGGTCTGCTCGCCCTGGCCGCGCACCACCCAGTCCACGTAGTCCGCGCGCAGCACCGGCGCCGGGTACAGGCTGCCGAAGTTGCCGCCCCAGACGATGGGGATGTCCGGCCAGCGCGCCCGCACCGCCCTGGACAGCGGCACCGCGCTCACCAGCTGCGGACCCGGCATGACGGTGAAGGCGATGACCTGCACGGGATCCGGCCCCCCGCGCCGCGCCTCCACGTGGCGCGCGATCTCCGCCAGCGGATCGGCGCCGGGCAGGTTGCCGTCCACGATCTCCCACTGCACGCCCGGCGGCAGCGCGGCGCCCACGGCCATCACGGAAAGGGGAAA
>DASTLD010000346.1:0-13768 GCA_035715345.1 Longimicrobium sp. | reverse complement strand
TAGCCGGACACCATGTCGCCGATGGGCGTGCTCATGGTGACCACCGTGCGGTTGGGCCGCGCCGCGCGGATCTCCATCTTCATCGTCATGCCGCCGACCTCCAGCTCGTAGACCGCGTGGCGCGACTGGGGCCGCTCCACCGCGGCGCGCCCGCCCACCGCCTCCACGTAGCGGTCCAGCACCTGCCTGGCATCGGGCAGCGTCTGCGCCGCCGCCGGCGCGGAAACCAGCACGGCCAGCGCCGCGGCCGCGTATCGCATCGATCTCATCACCGCTTCTCCATCAGGGGAAAGAACACGGGACGGCGCCACGCGCGCCATCCCACTTCGTACTCCGTACCTCGTACTTCGTACCACCATCAGTGCAGCAGCGCGCGCACCTCGGCGGGCAGCGCGAACGTCTCCGCCGGGATGGGATCGTGGCTGACCCGCTTCAGGGTGATGGTCACCCTCTCGCCGTCCATGACGCTGGTCATGGAGGCGGGGTACTTGAGCCCGTCCACCTCCAGGTAGCCGCCGTACACCACGCGGATGCCGTTCTCCGTGGCGCCCACCTGCAGCCCCGTCTCCGTGTGGAAGCAGCGCGTGGCCTCCTCGCCGTCCTCGCTGCTCATGCGCACGTTCCAGCACGGCTGCCCGTCGATCTCCTCGCGGCCCAGCGTCTCCAGGCGCGTGTAGGCGTCGAAGAGCACGTCGCCGTCGAACCGCGCGCGGCGCATGGCCTGCTCCGCCTCCGGGCCTTCCAGCAGCTGCGCGCCGGTCATGGCGCTGTTGACCCACGCGATCGTGCCGTCGAAGCCGCTCACCAGCGGGCCCATCGGCGTGGTCAGGGTGACCAGGCCGTGGTTGGGGCGCGCCATCTTCACGTCCATCGTCATCACCCGGCCGTCCACGCTCATCTCGTACACGGCGTGGCGGTGCTGCACGCGCGCCAGCGCCTGCCGCCCGCCCACGGCCTCCACGTAGCGCTCGACGACCTCCCGGCCGGTCGGCACCGGCTGCGCGGCCAGCGGCACCGAAGCAAGCAGCAGCGCCGCGCCGAAGACGAGGCGGGACGGGGCGATACGAAGGGGCTGCATTCGCGGACGATCCTCTCTGTCGGGAAGGGGCGCGGACGGCGCGGGCGATGGGAACGCCGCCGGCGGTCAGGGCGTCGCGGCGACCGCGCGGACGATGTCGTCGATGGCCTCCTTCATCCGCGACGACGGC
Source organism: Longimicrobium sp. (assembly GCA_035715345.1). Taxonomy (GTDB): domain Bacteria; phylum Gemmatimonadota; class Gemmatimonadetes; order Longimicrobiales; family Longimicrobiaceae; genus Longimicrobium. The sequence continues at coordinate 12,560 of DASTLD010000346.1, read as the reverse complement.
TGCCCGGAGCCGTTGGCCAGGATGCTGAACACCACCTCGCGCCCGTCCGCCAGCGTCAGGAACCCGCTCAGCGTGTCGACGTTGCCGATGTAGCCGGTCTTGGCCGCCACGCGCCCGGGCAGGTCCTCCAGCCGCCGCTGCAGCGAGCCGCTGCGCCCGGAGACGGGCAGCGCCTCGCGCACGATGCGCTGCCGCGGCGTGCGGCGCACGTGGTCCAGCAGCGCCACCAGCGCCCGCGGCGTCACCAGGTTGCCGCTGGAGAGGCCGGACGCGTCGCGCAGCACGAAGTCCGCGGAGTCGATGCCCACCACGCGGCTCAGGAAGTCGCGCTCCACGGCCAGGCCCGCGCTCCAGCTCCCCTCGCCGCGCACCTCGCGGCCCAGCGTCTTGGCCAGCTGCTCCGCGAACCAGTTCTGGCTGTTGAGCAGGATGGGGCCGATGACGCGCGGCAGCGGCGGCGAGCGGTACTCCACCAGCGCCGCCGCCCCCGCCGCCGGCGATGCGGCCGGGTGGGAGACCACGTGCACCTCGCGGCGGCCCACGGTGATACCCTCCTGCGCCAGCACCTCGCGGAACACGGTGCCCAGCCAGCGCGCCGGCTCGCGCACCGCGAAGCTCTCCGTGCGCGTGGCGGTGCCCAGCGGGATCTGCCCGTAGGCGCGGATGCGGTCCGTGCCCGGCACCCGCTCGAAGTCGAGCGTGTGGGGCCGCCCGCGCGCGACGGTGGTGGTCGCGTTCACCAGCGTGTACGCCGCGCTGGCCGGGCTGCCGGAGATGCGCGCCGGCTGGCCCACCCCCGCGCCCGGCTCCACGCGGAAGTCGACGGCGTTGTCGTTGAAGCCCAGCGCCCCCACCGGCGCCGCGTACCACCAGCGCAGGTCGTACGCCTCCCAGTCGCCGCGCACGTACTCCGCGTCCCAGGCGCTCTCGTCCGCCACGATGCCGCCGGTGATGCGGCGGATGCCGCGCGCGCGCAGCGAGTCCGCCAGCCCCTCCAGCACCGCCGTGCGCCCGTCGAAGTAGCGGCCGGAGATCGTGGGGTCGCCGCTGCCGCGGACCACCAGGTCGCCCTGCAGCGCGCCGCCGCGCACCGGGCCGGTGGCGTGCAGCGTCGTTCGGTAGCGGAACTCCGGGTCCAGGTGGTGCGCGGCCGCCGCGGCCACCACCAGCTTGAGGTTGGAGGCGGGGATGAACAGCTTGTCCGCGTCGCGCGCGTACAGCACGCGGCCGCTCTGCGCGTCGCGCACCTCGATGCCCCAGTGCGTGCGCCGCAGGTGCGGGCGCCGCAGCACCGCCTCGATGCGCTCGTTGAGCGCCGCGTCCCGCGTGACGGACGGCGCGGCGGGTGGTACGTTCCCCGCGTACGGCGCCTGCGCGGCCAGCGGCGCCAGCAGCGCCAGGACGGCCAGGGGCCGCAGCGCGCGGCGCAGGGAGCGGGTCAGGGCGGTGGAACGAGGCACGCGCAAGGGGAGAGGCAAGGGGCCGGGGGGATGAGCGAGATCCTGTTCGCGGACGACGACGAGGGGCTGCGCACCATGGTGGCGGACGTGCTGCACGCCGCCGGCCACCACGTGCGCACCGCGGAGAACGGCGAGCGCGCGCTGCTCGAGGTGCGCCGCGCGGAGCCGGACCTGGTGATCCTGGACTACCGGATGGGCACGCCCAACGGCTTCGAGGTCTGCCGCACCCTCAAGGACGACCCGCGCCTGGCGCACCTGCCCGTCCTGATCCTGACCGCCGAGGGCGACATCGAGAACCGGCTGGGCGGCTTCGAGGCCGGGGCGGACGACTACCTGGCCAAGCCGTTCGACCCGCGCGAGCTGCAGGCGCGCGTGGCCGCGCTGCTGCGCCAGGCGCGCCTGGCGCTGGACCGCAACCCCACGACCGGGCTGCCCGGCGGCCAGGCCATCGACCGCGAGATCGAGCGGCGCCGCGCGCAGAACGCCGACTTCGCGCTCTGCTACTTCGACCTGGACAACTTCAAGCCGTTCGCGGACCGCTTCGGCTTCGCGGTGGCGGACGAGGCCATCCGCGAGGCGGGCCGCGCCGTCAGCGCCGCCACCGCGGACGGCGGCGCCTTCGTGGGCCACGTGGGCGGCGACGACTTCGTGATCGTCTGCGGCCCCGGCGACGCCCACGCCCGCGTGCGCGCCGCGCAGTCGCTGTTCGCGGCCGGGCTGGTGGGCCATCTGCCGCAGGACGTGGCCGCGTCCGGCACCTACCGCGCGCGGGACCGCTCCGGCGTGGAGCGCGACTTTCCGCTCACGCGCCTGTCCGCCGCCATCGTGCGGGTGCGGCCGGAGCGCTGGACCAGCCTGGAGCGCCTGGGCGAGGTGGCCGCGGACGCCAAGGGCCGCGCCAAGAGCGCCGACGGCATCGCCGAAGCCGAGCTGTAACTCCTTCCGCGCGCACAATCTAACCCCCACCCGCCCGCACTTCCAGCCCGCCCGGCGGCCTTTTTCGCGGCCCGCGGGAGCATCCGCCCGTCCGCGCCGCGGGTCTTGCGCGTCCGCCCCGCGCCCGTACAACTTGTGTTTCCCCACTCCGGGCGGCGCCCGCCGCCCGTGCACTTCATCGCCTTACCCTGTTCTTCATCCTCGTCATGACTTCATCGCGCGCGACCCTCCGGGGCCGGTTTTTCCACGCCCTGCGCCGCGGCGCCATGTGCGCCGCGGCGCTGCTGGCGGCCGCGGCCTGCCGCGACGGCGGCACCGGCAGCAGGGACAATCCCACGCCCTCCATCTCCAGCCTGGACCCCGGGGCGCTCCTGCAGTGGAGCGACACGGTGCGCGTCACCGTCACCGGCGCCGGTTTCGTGGACGGCGCCGTGGTGCGCATGAACGGCAGCGCCAGGCTCACCACCTTCGTCAGCCGGACGCAGCTCACCGCCGTCGTCCCCGCGGCGCTCATGCAGACGGCCGCGCCGGTGCAGGTGACGGTGGTCAACCCCGCCCCGGGCGGCGGCGAGTCCGGCGCCATGGCGCTGCCGGTGGAGCACCGCGTGCCCGACCTCCTGCACATCGACCCCGCGGGCGCCCTGCACGGCGACGCCGGGTTCACGCTCTCCGTGCACGGCACCGGCTTCACGCAGACGTCGGTGGTGCGGTGGAACGGCGCCGACCGGCCCACCACCTTCGTGGATCCGGGGGTGGTCACCGCGCAGATCCCCGCGGGCGACGTGGCGGCGGCGGGCACGGCGCAGGTCACCGTCTTCTCGCCCGCGCCGGGCGGCGGCACCTCCAACCCGCGCGTGTTCACGGTCGCCACGCGCCCCAACCCCGTCCCCGCGGTGGCGGCGCTCACGCCGGGCACGGTGCTGGTGGGCACGGACGCTTCCTTCACGCTGACGGGCACGGGCTTCATGGCGGGGTCGCAGGTGTGGATCGGCGGCTTCACGCCCACCACCACCTTCGTCTCGCCCACGCAGCTGCAGTTCTCGGTAGCGGGCGGCGCGCTGGCCACCGGCGGCTTCACGCAGGTCCACGTCGTCAATCCCACGCCGGGGGGCGGCCAGTCCAACTCCGTCCAGCTCCGCGTGGACAACCCGGCGCCCACCATCACCGTCGTGACGCCCTCGCAGGCGCCCATCGGCGGCGACAGCCTGGTGGTGCGCATCACGGGCACGGGCTTCGTGCCGGGCATCATCGGCACGGTGCACGGCCTGGCGGTCACCACCCGCCGCCTGAGCGCGACGGAGCTGGACATGGTGCTGGAGGCGGCGCGGCTGACGATGACCGGCACCTACACCATCCGCGTGCGCAACCCGCAGCCTGGCGGCGGCGACTCCAACCCGCTCACGCTGTCGCTGGTGAACCCGGTGCCGGTGCTGCAGTCGATCTCGCCGTCGCAGGGGGACGCGGGGCTGGACAGCCTGGTGGTGCGGCTCACGGGGAGCGGCTTCCTGCCCGGCACCGTGGCGCGCTTCGAGGGCGCGTCCCGGGTCACGCGCTACGTGAGCGGCACCGCGCTGGACGTGGTGCTCACGGCCGCGGACCTGGACGAGCCCGGCACCTTCTCGCTCACCGCGTTCACGGGCACGCCGGGCGGCGGGACCTCCGCGGCGGCCACGCTGACGCTGGCGGCGCCCATGCCGGTGCTCTCGGAGCTGCCGTCGTCCGGCGCGTCCGCCGGGCGCGGGGGCTTTCCGCTGGTGGTGCACGGCTCCGGCTTCCTGCCCACCTCGGTGGTGCAGTGGAACGGGGTGGCGCGCACCACGCGGTACATCAGCAGCACCCGGCTGGAGATCAGCGTCGCCAGCGGCGACGTGGCGGCGCCCGGCACCGCCGTGCTCACCGTCCACACGCCGGGCGTGGGCACCAGCGCCGCGCGGACGCTGACCGCCCGCACCGTGGGCGCGGCGGCCATCACCAGCACCCGGACCGTGGACCTCCCGGCGGGCGACGTGGTCTACGACCCGCACAGCGGCCGCCTCTACGCCTCCATCCGCGCGAGCGCCGACGCGCACGCCAACAGCGTGGTGGCGATCGATCCCCTCACCGGCGCGGTCGTCGACGAGGTGGGCGTGGGCAGCAACCCGGGACGGCTGGCGCTCTCCGACGACGGGAGCACGCTGTGGGTGGCCATGGAAGGCACCGGCGAGGTGCGGCGCCTGTCGCTGCCCGGCCTGTCGCTGGGCACCGCGTTCAGCGTGGACCCGGACCGCGTGGAGGACATGCGGGTGATGCCGGGGCACCCGGGCACCCTGGCCGTCGCGCGGCGGAACACCTGCTGCAGCCCGGCGCACGAGGGCGTGGTGATCTTCGACGACGGCGTGCCCCGCCCGGTGGCCACGCCGGGCCACACGGGGAGCAACACCATCGCCTTCGGCGGGACGGGGGCGGTGCTCTACGGCTACGACACGGGCACCAGCAGCGCCGCGCTCTACACCATGCGGGTGGACGCCGGCGGCGTGTCCATCGTACGCGCCACCGGCGGCTTCAACCTGGGCTACTGGCTGCAGTACGCGGCCGGGCGCCTCTACGCCCGCGCCTCGGTGGTGGACGCGGGGCGCCTCGTCAGCGTGGGCTCCTTCGCGGGCGGGTACGGCTCGTCGGTCGCGGTGGACGCGGCGCTGGGCCGCGCCTTCCTGGTGGACATGTGGGACAACGCGCTCGAGGTGTTCGACCTCAACACCTTCCAGCTGCTGGGCTCGGAGAGCCTCGGGGGGATGACCGGCGGCCACCTGGTGCGCTGGGGCACCGACGGGCTGGCGCTGAGCGACGGATCGCAGATCCACATCCTGCGCACCGCCATCGCGGGGCCCTGAGCCCCGCGGCGCATCCGGCCGCACGAACGGACGGGCCCCGCACCACGGGGCCCGTCTTCTTTTTCGAGCTCGCCTACATCGCGACGCGTCCGGGCGGAAGAGTGCGCACCGTGATCACGGCGCGCGCCCGCGTCCTTGGCCTGGGGCGCACGGTGATGGCGACGTCCTGCCCCAGCCGGGTGAGGAAGACCATCAGCCGCTCGAACGAGAACTTGTCGATGCGGCCGCGGAACAGGTCGGAGACGATGGGCTGGGTGGTTTCCAGCAACTCCGCCGCGGCCCGCTGCGTCAGCTTCTTCCGCTGGATGATGCCAACGATGAGATGCGTCAGCGTGGACTTGGCGAGCAGCTCCTCCGGGTCGTCCAGGCCAAGATCGGCGAAAACGTTGCCGGAGCTCTCCTCGATCTCCAACTCGCCTTCCAGCGCACGATCGAGCTCCGTTGTGCCAGGACTCCCACGCATCGCTCTCACCTGTCTTTCAAGTCGCGGCGGAGGCGCGCCAGCCGGGCGCGGACGACCTCCATCTCGAAGTGCGGCGTCTCCACGCCGTGCTTGCTCTTCTTCTGGAACGCGTGCAGCACGTAGACCGCGTCAGCGAAGCGCACCGTGTAGACGGCGCGGTAGGTGCTGCCATCGTAGTCGTCGACCACTTCCAGCACGCCCGCGCCGCCGAAGCCCCTGAGCACCCGCGCGTACGGGTGCCTGCCACCGAGCTGCGCCGCTTCGAGCGCACGCCCCATCACGACGCGGACTTCCTTGGGGAACGCGCGCAGGTCGCGCCTGGACGAGCCGACCCACGCCAGCGGCCTCCACTCCATGGATGATATCAGAACTGGTATGGATGATCAAGCGCGGATGCATCGGGGAAGGCCATAATGCAGCGCGGGGCGCGGCATGTCACTGCCGCGCCCCGAAGCCGCCACCTGCGGTATGCAAGCGAATGAGCAATCGCTACATCCCCGAAGCCGGATCGTGCCGGGGAGGCGGGATGGCTTCCCGCTCGGCGGGCGGGGGCGGGGCAAGGAGCGAGTCCATCTCCGCGGCGGTGAGGCGCTTGCGGTGCATCAGCTCGCGGAACTCGTAGACGATCACCCCCTCGTTGGTGACGTCCGACGACACGCGCAGGCCGTCCTCCAGCGAGTTGAGCACCTTCTCCGCCCGCGGCAGCGGCCAGCCGAACGACGAGGCCACCTCCGTCACCGTCAGCCGGCCGCCGCGCTCGGCGGCCAGGCGCAGCACGGGCGTCTGCAGCGCCTGCAGCAGCGCGCGGCGCCGCTCCTCGCGGTCGCCCTTGGCCCAGTGGCGCACGCCGAAGCCCGCCGCGCCGAAGCCCAGCCCGGTGATCACCGCCTCCGGCGCGCCCTCGCCGAAGCCGATCATGATGCACAAGGCGGCCACGGCGAACAGCATCCACGCGAAGACGTTCTTGACCGACCAGCCGTCCCCGGAGGGGAGGCCGTCCGTCACCGGGCCCACGGGGGCCATGGGCATCTCGCCCGGCGGCAGGGCCAGCGCGTTGACGCCGCGCGGGCCCCAGCTCTCGCCGCAGCGCGGGCACACGCGGTGGCTGTGGCGCATCAGGTAGTAGATGATGCCGCCCACGCCGAAGGTGGGAAAGATGGTCAGCAGCGACAGGAAGATGAGGGCGGCCATGTGCCCGCCCTGCGAGAAGTATCCCACGCTGGGCCCGCGGTAGCCGCAGCGCGGGCACACGTGGGGCGCGTCGATGGCGGGGACGGGCACGGGCCCGCCCGGCGGCGACACGTATCCGCCCGCGGGCCGGACGATGCGCGCGCCGCACGCGTCGCAGCGGCTCCGGCCCTCGGGAACGGAGGATCCGCAGGTTGAACAGTACATCGGGCACCCGGCACGCCGCCGTCGCGGCGCTCACGTCGGTGGAGGGAGAGAAACGGCCGTTCTCGCGAAGCTGCTGATACGACCCGTCCGCCACAAAGATTCACCGGCGGCGGGCCGTGCGCCAGCGCCGCGGCACCGGGGATGCAGGCTGTCCACGGCTCTCTCCCCGCGCGCGCGGCGCGGGGACCGGGCCCTGCGGAACGGAGCGGAATGCGGACGACGAACCCCCGCGCGCGGCGCGCCGCCGCGCTGCTGTGCGCGACCCTGCTGGCGGGCGGCTGCGTGCGGCCGCCGGAGCTGGGGCCGGAGCGCGAGGGCGCGGTCACGCGCCACGTGGTCATCATCTCCATCGACGGGCTGCGCGCGGACGCCATCGAGGCCGCCGACGCCGTTCACCTGCGCGGCATGATGCGTGAGGGGGCGTGGTCGCTGCAGGCGCGAACCATCTTTCCCAGCCGTACGCTGCCCAGCCACACGTCCATGCTGACGGGCGTGCCGCCGTCGGTGCACGGCATCACCTTCAACGACGAGCGCATCGAGCGCGAGGGGCGCGTGGGCGTGCCCACCGTGTTCGACGTGGCGCAGCAGGCGGGGCTCTACACCTCGGCCATCTTCGGCAAGGCCAAGTTCCGCCACCTGATCCACGAGGGCGCGCCGCGGGACGTGGAGGCGCCCGCCGGCAGCGAGATCGTGCTGGCGCCGTACATCGCCGAGCAGGCGGTGCAGCACCTGCGCTTCCGCCGCCCCAACCTGCTCTTCATCCACATCCCCGACCCCGACATCGCGGGGCACTCGCTGGGGTGGATGTCGCTGCCGTACCGCACGGCGGTGCGCCGGGCGGACGGGGCGGTGTCGCACATCGTGGCGGCGGCGCGGCGCGCGTACCGCGACGACGTGGTGGTCATCGTGACCGCGGACCACGGGGGGCACGGCAACGACCACGGCACGGACGACCCGCGCGACATGACCATCCCCTGGATCGCCTGGGGCAAGCGCGTGCAGCCGGGGCAGATCCGCGAGCCCATCGTGACCATGAACACCGCCGCGACGGCGCTCTGGCTGCTGGGCGTGCCCATCCCCGCGGCGTGGGAGGGCAGGCCCGTCACCCCCGCCTTCCAGCAGCCAGCGCCAACGCCGGCGAACTGACGAAAAAACCTCATGCAGAGGAAAACAGAGAGGTTCAGAAGAGAGGACGCAGAGAACCCATCGGTTCCTCTGCGTCCTCTCTTTTAAACCTCTGCGTCCTCTGCGTGAACGCTTTTGCTTTTCCCTACCAGCGGGCGTGGCTGCCGCGGGCGTCGATGTGGATGAACGGACCGTGGGCGCCGTTGTCGCGGTACACGCCGGCGCCGCCCATGAGCTGGGGAAAGCGGCGCTCCACGCGCTCCACCGCGCGCAGCATGACCAGCGCGTCGCCGGTGTCGCGGCGGCCGTCGCCGTTCAGGTCGTCCATGTAGCCGTCCTGGTCGTTGTCCACCCACACGTCCGACGCGTCGCCGTAGGTGTGGCGGCTCAGCCGCGCGCGCCCGCCCTCGCCGGGGCCGTTGTACGCGGGGGTGCGGAAGCCGCTCATGACCGCCATGTGCGTGGCGCGCACGCCCATCGCGTTCAGCTCCTGCATCACCAGCTCCAGCTTGTCGATCAGGCGCAGGTCCAGCGCCAGGTACTTGGGCCAGACGCTGAACTGGTCCTTGGTCAGGAAGTTCCGCAGGCGGAAGTGCGCGGAGACGGGAAGGTCCTGGTTCTGCGGCGTGACCTCGATGAAGCCCGGCGGCGGCGCGTACTGGTCCGTGCGCCCGTCGCTCTCCGTGGCGTAGGTGCCGATGCGGTAGCCGTTCAGGTACCCGTTGCGCTTCTCGGAGAAGGGGACGCGGGTGATGACGGCCACGTCCACCAGCTCCTGCATCCACCCTGTGCTGCTGAGCTGCAGCCGCCACACGCCCGCGCTGGTGGGCGCGTAGATGCCCTGCAGCAGCCGGCCCTCGCCCATCAGCAGCCGCGTCTGCGTGCCCTGCAGCGGGTTCCAGCGGTAGCTGACCTCGCCCGCCGGCTGCCCCTCCACCCACTCCAGCGGCAGGTGCAGCGGGCGGTTGGCGTCGCTCAGCACCACGCGGAGCTGCCCGCTGTGGCCGAACACGCTGGACGCCACCCGCACCGCCGCGTCGCTGCCGTCGCGGACGGCGCGCGTGGGGGTCTCGGGCGAGAGCGACGACCAGGTGAGCGGGGGGTTGCCGGGGGTGGGGGCGTACATGCCCAGCGCGGTGCCGGCCAGGGCCAGCGGCAGCAGGGCCAGGGTGGTGCGGGTAAGGGTCGGGCGCATGGGGTACCTCGCGTGGGGCGCGCGCATCGGTCGGTTCCGGCCGCGGGGGCGGCCGGGCTCGTTCAGCAGCTCGCTGCGGTGAAGTACGGACCGGGAGTGGTCCGGCAGGGCCGCGCGCGGGGCGCGGCGGTGGCTGGAACGGGCGGTAGCTCTCGCACGCTGGAAACGCGCGCGCCGCGGGGTGGCGAAACCTCGCGGTGCAGTCCAGATTCGCGCTTTCAACGGGAGTCGCCGGAAAGATAGGCCTCGTCCCGCGAACCTGTCAATCAACTCGTCCGCCCGCCCGCATGCCCGCACCCCCGCCCGCCGCCGGCCGCCCGCGCGTCTGCCTGCTGATCCTGGACGGCTGGGGCCTGCGCCCGGCCGCGCCCGACAACGCCGTCACCACGGCGGACGCGCCCACCTGGCGGCACCTGTGGGAGCAGGGCGACTACCCCCGCGCCACGCTGACCACGCACGGCCCCGCGGTGGGCCTGCCGGAGGGGCAGATGGGCAACTCCGAGGTGGGCCACATGAACCTGGGCGCCGGGCGCGTGGTCATGCAGTCGCTGCAGCGCATCTCCGAGGCGATCCGCACCGGCGAGTTCCACGAGAACCCCGTCTTCCTCGACATCCTGACCAGGGTGCGCGAGCGCGGCGGCACGCTGCACCTGATGGGGCTCATCGGCCCGGGCGGCGTGCACGCCGTGGACACGCACCTGCTGGCGCTGGTGGAGCTGGCGGAGCGGCACGGCATTCCCCACTGCCGCGTGCACGTGTTCCTGGACGGCCGCGACACGCCCCCCAGCTCGGCGCGCGACTACCTGACCGAGCTGTTTGGACGCGCGGGCGGCGGCGACGGCTGCAAAGTGGCCACGCTCATGGGGCGGTACTGGGCGATGGACCGCGACAAGCGCTGGGAGCGCACGGAGAAGGCGTACCGCGCCATCGTCTACGGCGAGGGCCTGCCCGTCCGGCACCCGGTGGACGCCATCGCCGCCGCGTACGCGCAGGGAGAGACCGACGAGTTCGTGCAGCCGCGGGTGATGGTGGACGACGCCGGCGAGCCCGTGGGCCGGCTGCGCGACGGCGACTGCGTCATCTTCTTCAACTTCCGCGCGGACCGGGCGCGGCAGCTCGTGCGCGCGCTGGCGGACCCGGCGTTCGCGGACTTCGACCGCGGCCCCGGCCACCCGCGCGTGGACGTCGTCACGATGACGCAGTACGACAAGCAGCTCCCGCTGCCCACCGCCTTTCCCCCGCAGGACCTGCACGACAAGCTGGCGGACGTGCTGTCGGCGCGCGGGCTGACCAGCTTCCGCACCGCGGAGACGGAGAAGTACCCGCACGTCACCTATTTTTTCAACGGCGGCACCGAGCCGCCTCCTCCGGGCGAGGACCGCCGCCTGGTGCCGTCGCCCAGGGTGCCGACGTACGACCACCAGCCGGAGATGAGCGCGCCGGACGTGACCCGGGGGCTGGTGGACGCCATCCGCTCGCGCGCCTACGACGTGCTGGTGTGCAACTACGCCAACCCCGACATGGTGGGGCACACGGGGGTGATGGAGGCGGCGGTGCGCGCGGTGGAGGCGGTGGACGCCGGCGTGGGGCAGGTGCTGGAGGCCTGCCGCGAGACGGGCACGACGCTGATCGTGACGGCGGACCACGGCAACTGCGAGCAGATGTGGGACCCGGAGACCAACGGCCCCCACACCGCGCACACCACCAACCCCGTGGGCATCATCCTGGTGGAGCCGGAGGGGCGGCGCACCGCGGCCGGCCTGGAGAGTGGCGCCCTGTGCGACGTGGCGCCCACCATCCTGGGCCTGATCGGCGTCCCCCAGCCCGAGGCCATGACCGGCCGCGACCTGCGCGTTCTGCGCTGAGGGGTTTCTACGCAGAGCCGCGGAGGAAAACGCAGAGCCGCGGAGAACTACACTGGACTGCCCCCCGTAAACTGAACCAGGTAGAATGGGAGTCCACGCAGCCCGGGAGGGCGAGGAGGACTCGAGGTGAAGAAGACCAAGTACACGGCGACGCAGATCGTGGGGATGCTTCGCGAGGCGGAAGCGCTGTTGGGGACGGGCAGGAGCGTGCCGGAGGTGTGCCGGCACCTGGAGATCGGGGAATCAACGTTCTACCGCTGGCGTGCGGAGTACACGGGGGTGCCGGTCGACCAGGCGAAGCGTCTGAAGGAGCTGGAGGATGAGAACCGGCGTCTGAAGCAGGTGGTGGCGGAGCAGGCGCTGGACCTGAGTATCCTGCGGGAGGTGGCGCGGGGAAACTACTGAGCCCGACGCGACGCAGAGCTGCGGTGAAGCACGTGCAGCAGGTGTTCTCGATCTCGGAGCGGCGGGCATGCAGGGCGCTGGGGCAGGCACGCTCCAGCCAGCGGTGGGTGAGCCGGAATGTGGAGCGGGATCGCGAGCTGACGGCGAGAATGCAGGAGCTGGCGCAGGAGAATCCCGCGTATGGGTACCGCTTCATCTGGGCGCTGCTGCGGCGCGAGGGCGAGCGGGTGAACCGGAAGCGTGTGCACCGGCTGTGGAAGGCGGCAGGGCTGAAGGTGGTGCGGGCGCGGCCGGAACGGGCGCGCATGGGCGGGAGCGAGAACGCGTGCAGTGTGAAGCGCGCGCAGTATCCGAACCATGTGTGGAGCTACGACTTCGTCCACGACCAGACCGACGACGGGCGCAGGCTGAAGTTCCTGGTGGTGATCGACGAGTACACGCGGCTGTGCCTGCGGATCGAGGTGGGGCGCAGCATGACGGCGAAGACGGTGGTGCGGCTGCTGGCGGAGCTGGTGCAGATCCACGGGGAGCCAGGGGCGATCCGCAGCGACAACGGCTCGGAGTTCACTGCGCAGGCGGTGAAGAGCTGGCTCGAGGCCGCGGGGATCGCAACGCTGTACATCGAGCCGGGCAGTCCGTGGGAGAACGGGTATGCGGAGAGCTTCAACAGCCGCTTCCGGCGGGAGTTCCTGGACCGTGAGGTCTTCCGGACGCTGCTCGAGGCGCAGGCGCTGAGCGACCGGTACCGTTTGAAGCACAACCACGAGCGGCCGCACAGCTCGCTCGGGTACCGCACGCCGGCGGAGTTCGCCGCGGCGTGGAGTGGTGAGGGCTGCGCGCCTACGG
>DASTLD010000345.1:0-4859 GCA_035715345.1 Longimicrobium sp. | reverse complement strand
TCCTGAGGGAGCGCCGCGCAAGATCTTCCACTGCAACAATATCCGGGCGCGACCGAAGGATCTTCTCCGCCCTCGACGGGTGCCCGCCGCGCGCAGGGATGCCGGCGTGCCTCTCCGCGTTGCCGCGGCGTGAACTATGCGGCCGGGTTCCGCACCACGGAACTCGCACAAAGGAGCGGAAGCATGAGGAGGATGCTGCGAAACGGACGGGTGTTCGCGCTCGCGCTGATGGTGGGGTCGCTCGGTGCGTGCCTGCCCGTGCAGGCGCAGGGTGGGACGTCGCCGCTGGCCGGGACGTCGTGGCGGCTCGTGGAGCTGAACGGGCAGCGGGTGGTCGCGGGCGGCGAGACGCTCACGCTGGTGTTCGACGCGGCCGAGCCGCGCGTCAGCGGCTTCGGCGGGTGCAACGAGTTCTTCGGCCCGTACACGCAGAGCGGCGCGTCGCTGCGCTTCGGCCCGCTGGCTTCCACGCGCCGCGCCTGCCTGGATCCGGCCCTGAACACGCAGGAGACGGCGTACCTCCAGGCGCTGGAATCCACCACGCGCTACGCCATCGAGGGCGGCCGACTCGTGCTGTACAAGGGCAACCAGGTCGTCGCCCGCTTCGTACCGGCCGGCGGGTAAACCCCGTCGCTGCGCCCGGGTGATGCCCGTCTGTGCGAAGATGTCGGCCTGCCTGTCGGCGCAGGCCGACATCACGTTTTCGTTGCCGGGATTCAATCGCCGGGGACGCGGGCGCCGGCCTCGCCCGCTGGCCTGTGCGCATGCGCGACACCTTTCCGCCGCCGTCGCGTAGAACAGGGCCGAACCTGCGCGTCCCACGCTTTCCCACACCCCGCTGACCCATGCGATTGATCCTGCGCTGGATCGCCTCCGCCGCGGCCGTGGCGGTCGCGGTGTACCTGCTCCCCGGCATCGACTACGACGGCCGCGTGGAGACGCTGCTCGTCGTCGCGGCCATCTTCGGCCTGGTGAACGCCATCGTCCGGCCCATCGTCAAGGCGCTGGCGTGCGGGCTGATCGTGCTGACGCTGGGCCTGTTCCTGTTCGTCATCAACGCCCTGATGCTGCTGCTGACGGAGGCGCTGGCCAAGCAGTTCGGCTACGGCTTCGAGGTCCACGGCTTCGTCAGCGCCCTGATCGGCGCTATCGTCATCAGCGCGGCCACGTGGATCTTCTCCATCATGATCCCCGACGAGCGGCGGTAGGGAGGGGAAGTACGAGGTACGGGGTACGAAGTACGAAGTGGGCCGGTGCGCTGGCTGGTGTCCGCGGCCGGCCCCGTTGCACCAGGAGCCGCCTGCTCGTACTTCGTACCTCGTACCAAGTACTTCGTACTTCCCCACGGTGCGCGCATTGCAGGGACGGGCGGCCGCCGAGGCACGGCCCAGCCCACCGCGAAAACCCGGGTGCTTCGGTTGACACCACGCGGGTTTTCGCGTACTTTTGCGGTTTATGCTGAAAGTGAGCCTGACCGCGCTGGACCGCGGTGAAGTGCACGTCCGGGGGCAGGTTGCGCCGGACGACCCGATGTGGAAGGACGCGGGGCTGGAGCTCACGAGCCCGCTGGACGTGGACCTCACGGCCCGCTCGGTGGGCAGCGGCGTTTTCGTGCGCGGCACGCTCCGCACCACGGTGCGGCAGGCTTGCCGCCGCTGCGTTTCGCCGGTGGAGAGCGAGGTTTCCGACACGGTGGACCTCCTCTTCGAGGTCCTGGGCCCCGAAGAGGAGGATGCGGATGGGGAGGTGTACCCGCTCCCCGCCCGCGGGAGCGAGCTGGACCTGCGCGACGCGGTGCGCGAGCAGGTGCTGCTGCGCGCCCCTGTTTTCGTCCTGTGCAGCGAGGACTGCCGCGGGCTCTGCCCTCAGTGCGGCACGGACCTCAACGCCGGGACCTGCGAGTGCGTGCCCGAGCCGGCCGCGGGCCCCTGGGACGCGCTGAAAAACGTCAAGTTCGACTGATTCCCTCGGAGGGGGCTCTCATGGCCGTACCCAAGCGACGCCAATCCAAGCAGCGCCAGCGCAAGCGCCGCACGCACGTCAAGGCCAGCATGCCGTCCATCGGCGCCTGCCCGCAGTGCGGCGACCCCAACACGCCCCACACGGTGTGCTCCAACTGCGGCTACTACCGCAAGGAGCAGCGGGTGGAAGTGGAAGAGTTCTAGGCACACACCGCGGCCGGTAACGACACCTGATGCGGATCGCGCTGGACGCGATGGGCTCCGACCGTGCCCCGGCCGTCGAGGTCGAGGGCGCGGTCGGAGCTTTGCTTGGGCGCACGGACGCCCTGCGCGTGGTGCTGGTGGGCGACGTGGAGCGCATCGAGGAGGAGCTGAGCAAGCACCCCGACGCGCCGCGGGACCGCATCGACCTGGAGCACGCCTCCGAGGTCATCGAGATGGGCGAGTCGCCTGCGCAGGCGGTACGGCGCAAGCGCGACTCGTCCATCGTCGTTGGCCTCAAGCTGCTCAAGGCCGGCGCGGTGGACGCCTTCATCAGCGCCGGCAGCACGGGCGCGGTCATGGCGGGCTCGCTGGTGATCCTGCGGGCGCTGCCCGGCGTGGACCGCCCGGCCATCGGCGCGCGCATCCCCACCGCCACCGGCCGGACCCTTGCGGTGGACGTGGGCGCCAACGTCGACACGCGGCCGCACCACCTGGTGCAGTTCGCGGAGCTGGGCCACATCTACGCGCAGGACCTGCTGGGCGTGGAGAACCCCCGCGTGGGCCTGCTGAACATCGGCGAGGAGCCCGAGAAGGGGAACGAGGTCGTCATCGAGGCGCACCAGCTCCTGGCGGCCGGCGGCCGCGTCAACTTCGTCGGCAACGTCGAGGGGCGCGACATCCTCAAGGGCAAGTGCGACGTGCTGGTGGCGGACGGCTTCGTGGGCAACGTGCTGCTCAAGTTCTACGAGTCCGTGGCCGGCATGATCACCGGGCTGATCCGCAAGGAGATCGAGTCCACCGGCGTGGAGCTGGACGTGGACCGGATCTTCCGGCAGCTCGACTACACGGCGACCGGCGGGGCGCCCCTGCTGGGCGTCAACGGGGTCGTCATCATCTGCCACGGCGGCTCGCCGCCGGCGGCCATCCGCAACGCCATCGGGGTGGCCGCGCAGAGCGTGGAGCGCCGCATGGTGGAGCACATGGCCGCGCGGCTGGCCGCGGCGGAACCCACGGTAGGACCATGATCCAGAAAGCCCCCCGCGCCCGGCTTACCTCCACGGGCCGCTTTTCCCCGTCCCGGGTGATGACCAACAAGGACATGGAGTCCGTGGTCGACACCAACGACGAGTGGATCCGCACCCGCACCGGCATCCGCGAGCGCCGCATCGCCGACCGCGAGACGGGCGCGGCGGACATGGGCGCCGCCGCGGCCCGCATCGCCCTGGAGCGCGCCGGGCTGGCGGTGGAGGACCTGGACATGATCCTCCTCTCCACCGCCACGCCGGACCGCCTGCTGCCCAGCACCGCCTGCGACGTGCAGGCGCTGCTGGGCGCGCGCAACGCGGCGGCCTACGACTACGCCACCGCCTGCTCCGGCTTCCTGTACGGCCTGTCCATGGCGGAGGCGCACGTGGTGGCGGGCCAGGCGGAGAACGTGCTGGTCATCGCCACGGAGAAGATGTCGTCCATCGTGGACTGGACGGACCGCGCCACCTGCGTGCTCTTCGGCGACGGCGCCGGCGCGGCGGTGGTGCAGCGCGCCAACGGCGACGGCCGCGGCATCCTGTCAGGCTACATGAAGAGCGACGGCACCCTGGCGGAGCTGCTCTACCGCCCCGGCGGTGGGGCCAGGTTCCCCCTCGACCTGGCCGTGCTGGACGAGCGCTCGCACTTCGTGAAGATGGCCGGGCCGGAGGTGTTCAAGTCCGCCGTGCGCGCCATGTGCGAGGCGGCGGAGACGGCGCTGGACCGCGCGGGGGTCACGGCGGACGAGATCGACCTGCTCGTCCCCCACCAGGCCAACATCCGCATCATCGAGGCGACGGCCAAGTACGCCAAGATGCCGATGGACAAGGTGTTCGTGAACGTGGACCGCTACGGCAACATGTCGTCGGCGTCCATCCCCGTGGCGCTGGACGAGGCGCGCGAGCAGGGCCGCGTGGGCGACGGCAGCCTGGTGCTGATGGTGGCGTTCGGCGCCGGCTTCACGTGGGCCGCCAACGTGGTGCGGCTGTGAGCGGCCCGCGCACCGCCCTCCTCTTTCCGGGGCAGGGCTCCCAGGCGGTGGGGATGGGAAAGGACGTGGCGGAGCGCTTTCCCGCCGCGCGCGAGATCTACCACCAGGCGGACGAGGCGCTGGGCTTCGCCCTCTCCACGCTGTGCTGGGAGGGACCGGAGGACGAGCTGACGCTGACGGTCAACGCGCAGCCCGCCCTGCTGACCCACAGCGCCGCCGTCTGGGCGGTGCTCAAGGACGCCAACCTGGACGTGGTCGCCGCCGCGGGGCACTCGCTGGGCGAGTTCAGCGCCTACCACGCCGCGGGCTCGCTGCACTTCATGGATGCGGTGCGCGTGGTGCGCCGCCGCGGCGAGCTGATGCTGGAGAGCGGCCGGCAGCGGCCGGGGACCATGGCGGCGGTGCTGGGGTTGGACGACGACGTGGTGGAGGGCGTGTGCCGCGAGGCCAGCACGGACGACTCGGTGGTGGTGCCCGCCAACTTCAACACGCCGGGCCAGGTGGTGGTCTCGGGCGATGTCGATGCCGTGGAGCGCGTGGGACCGATGCTCGTCTCGGCGGGCGCCAAGAAGGTGCAGCCGCTGAACGTGTCCGGCGCCTTCCACTCGCCGCTGATGATGGTGGCGGCGGCGGGGCTGCAGGCGCGCATCGAGGACGCCGGCTTCGGCGGCCCCGCG
>DASTLD010000344.1:0-11000 GCA_035715345.1 Longimicrobium sp. | reverse complement strand
GGGTCAGGAAGGAAGCGCTCCGCCGTCAGCCCCGGCCGCTCGAGGTACCCGCGGACGACGCCGTCGCCGCCCACGTACGCCTCGCCGGGCACCCCCACCGACACCGGGTTCAGGGCGGAATCCAGGAGGTAGATCCGCTGGTTGCCGGTGGGGCGCCCCACGGAAACCGTGAGCGCGTCCTCGGCCACGTGCTCCACCCGCTCCCACGAGCACCAGGCGGTCGTCTCCGTGGGACCGTACATGTGCAGCAGGCGCTCGGGACCGCCCGCCTTCAGCAGCCGCCGCACGCTGTCCGCGTCCGCCGCCTGGCCTCCGAAGAGCACCTCGCGCAGCGGCGCGAAGACGTCCGGCTGCTCGCGGGAGAGCTGGTTCAGCAGCGCCGTCGTCTGGTAGAGCGTGGTGATGCGCTCCTCGCGCAGCATCTCGCGAAGGGCGGGGGGCGAGAGGAGGACGTCGCGGGGGATTCCGACGAGCGTGGCGCCGTTCAGGAAGGCGCCCCACGCCTCGAACGTCAGCGCGTCGAAGCCGGCGTTCGACGCCTGCGCGACGTGGTCGCCCGGGCGCAGCTGCACGTAGTCGGTCTCGGCGACGAGCTGGACGACCTGGCGGTGGCCGACCATGATGCCCTTGGGACGGCCGGTGCTGCCGCTGGTGTAGACGATGTACGCCAGGTTCTCGGCCGTCGCCCCGCTGCGGGGCGCTTCGGCCGGCTCCGACGCGATCGCGCCGGCGGCCCGGTCGAGGTGGACGACGTCCAGGCCGCCCGTCTCCACCACCCCCGCCAGGTCGCTGCGACTGATCAGCACGCGAACGCTGCTGTCGTCCACCATCAGGCGCAGCCGCTCGGCCGGATAGGCGGGATCGAGCGGCACGTAGCAGCCGCCCGCCTTCAGCACGGCCAGGAGCGAAACGATCAGCTCCGCGCTCCGCTCCAGCAGCACGCCCACGCGCGTTTCGGGTCCCACACCCCGCCCGACGAGGTGGTGCGCCAGCCGGTTGGCACGCGCGGCCAGCTCCTGGTACGTCAGCTCCGCTCCGCCCCAGGCCAGCGCCACGGCACCGGGCCGCTCCCGCACCTGTGCCTCGAAGAGCTCGTGGATGCACACGCCCCGCGGGTACGGCCGCTCCGTCCGGTTCCACGCCTCCAGCACGAGCGCGCGCTCCGCCTCGCCGAGCAGCTCCAGCTGCGAGAGCCGCACGTCCGCGTCCGCGGCGACCTGCTCCAGCACCCGCTCCAGGTGGCCGAGCATCCGGACGACCGTGCCGCGCTCGAAGAGGTCCGTGCCGTAGTTCAGTCCGACACGCAGGCCCTGCGCGGTCGCCTTGAGCACCAGGGAGAGATCGAACTTGGCGCTCGCGAGCTCTGCTCCGACTCCGCTCACCTCCAGCCCCGGCAGAGCGGCTCCCCCGCCCCCGGCGTTCTGCAGCGCGAACATGACCTGGAAGAGCGGCGTGTGGCTCAGGGTCCGCTCCGGCTGCAGCTCGGCCACCAGGCGCTCGAAGGGCACCTCCTGGTGCTCGTACGCGCCGAGCGTGACCTCCCGCGCCCGCCGCAGCACCTCGCGGAAGCTCGGGTCTCCCGAGAGGTCGGTCCGCAGCACCATCGAGTTGACGAAGAAGCCGATCAGATCTTCGGCCTCCTTCCTGGTCCGCCCCGCGATCGGGCTGCCCACGACGATGTCCTCGCTGCCGCTGTACTTCGACAGCAGCACCTGGTAGGCGGCCAGCAGCACCATGTACAGCGTCGCGCCCTCGCTGCGTCCCAGCGCCTGCAGCCGCTCCACCAGCGCGAGGGAGAGCTCCACCGGGACCTTCGCGCCCCGGTACGTCCGCACCGCCGGGCGGGGACGGTCGGTGGGCAGCTCCAGCAGCTCCGGCGCGCCCGCCAGGCGCTCCCGCCAGTACGCGAGCTGCCGCTCCAGCACCCGGCCCTCCACCTGCTCGCGCTGCCACACCGCGTAGTCGGCGTACTGCACCCCCAGCTCCGGCAGCGGCGACTCGCCGCCCTCGCGGTACGCCTCGTACAGCGACGCCAGCTCCCGGTAGAGCACCCCCATGCTCCACCCGTCGCTGACGATGTGGTGCTGCGAGAGCAGCAGCACGTGCTCCTCCGCGCCCAGGCGCAGCAGGCCCGCGCGGAACAGCGGGCCCGCCGAGAGGTCGAACGGCCGCGACCCACCCTCCGCGACGAGCTCGCGCTGCACCTCCGCCGCGCGCGTCTCCCGGGGAAGATGGGAGAGGTCCGTCACCGGCAGCCGGAAGCCGCCGAACGGCGCGATCACCTGCCGGGGGGTGCCGTCGCGCTCGCGGAAGACCGTCCGCAGCACCTCGTGGCGGCGCACGATCTCGCCCAGGCTCCGCTCCAGCGCGTCCACGTCCAGCGCGCCGCGCAGGCGCAGGGCAAAGGGAAGGTTCCAGGAGGTCCCCGGATCGAAGCGGTCCAGGAACCAGAGCCGCTCCTGCCCGAACGACGGCAGCGGCGGCTCCGTGCGCTCCACCGGCACCACGGGCGGCAGCACCGGCAGCCCCGCGCGGCGCATCTCCTCCACGCGCCCGGCCATCTCCGCCACCGTGGGCCCCTCGAAGAGCGCCCGCAGCGGCAGCTCCACGCCGAACACCTCGCGGACCCACGACACCACCCGCGTGGCCAGCAGCGAGTGCCCGCCCAGGCCGAAGAACTCGTCGTGCACCCCCAGCCGCTCGACGCCCAGCACCTCCGCCCAGATCCCCGCCAGCACCTCCTCCACGGGGGTGCGCGGCGCCACGTACGTCCCCTCCTCCGGCGCGAGCTCCGGCGCCGGCAGCGCCTTGCGGTCCAGCTTGCCGTTGGGGTTCACCGGGAGCGCGTCCAGGTGGACGAACGCGGCCGGGATCATGTACTCCGGCAGCCGCTCCGCCAGGTGGGCGCGCAGCGCCGCCGTGCCCGCCGGGTCGCCCGTGTAGTAGGCCACCAGCCGCGGGTCGCCGGCCTCCCCGTCGCGCGCCACCACCACCGCCTCGCGCACCGCCGCGTGCTCGGCCAGCCGCGCCTCGATCTCGCCCGGCTCGATCCGGAATCCGCGCACCTTGACCTGCGCGTCGCCGCGGCCCATGAACTCGATGGTCCCGTCCGGCAGCCACCGCCCCAGGTCGCCCGTCCGGTACAGCCGCGCCCCGGGCGTTGCGCCGAAGGGATCGGGAAGAAAGCGCTCGGCCGTCTGCCCCGGGAGCCCGCGGTACCCGCGCGTGACCCCGGCGCCGCCCAGGTACAGCTCCCCCGTCACCCCCACCGGCACCGGCTCGCCGGCCCCGTCCAGGACGTAGATGCTCGCGTTGGCGATGGGGCGGCCCGGCGGCATGGAGCGGCCGGGGTAGCTCGCCAGGTCCGCCCGCGCGAAGTGGTGGGCGGTGATCCCGGTCGCCTCCGTGGCGCCGTACGGGTTCAGGAACCGGGGACGGGGCTCCGGCACCTTCGCCAGCTGCCGCGGATACAGGGGCTCCCCGCCGAAGACCACGATCCGCAGTCCGCCGATCGCCCGCCCGCCGTCCGCCTCGACCAGCGCCTGGAAGCCCGTCGGCGTGACGTTCATCATGGTGATGCCCGACGCGACGATCTGCGCGGCGATCCTGCCCGGCTCGAGCGGCTCGCGCGCCAGGTGCAGCCGGCCGCCCACGAACAGCGGGGCCAGCAGGTTCCGCTGCGTCAGGTGAAAGCTGAAGGAGGTGACGACCAGGACCGAGTCGCGCTCCGAGATCCGGGTGGCGCCCAGGTACCAGTGCAGCAGGTTCGACGCGCCCCGGTGCGTCATCTCCACCCCCTTGGGCCGGCCCGTGGAGCCCGAGGTGTAGATCACGTACGTCAGGTGCTCCGGCGTCAGCGCGCCGCGCTCCGGGTCGGTGGCCGGCTGTCCCTTCCACCAGGCCGCGTCCTCGTCCAGCGCCACCAGGGGCAGGTCCAGCCCCGCCAGCCGTCCGGCCAGCGAACCGTGCGTCAGCACCGCCACCGGGGCGCAGTCCCGCACCATGTCGAGCAGCCGCTCCCGCGGATAGCCCGGATCGAGCGGCAGGTACGCTCCCCCCGCCTTCAGCACCCCCAGCACGGCCACCACCAGCTCGAACCCGCGCTCCACGCAGATCCCCACGCGCACGTCGGGGCCGACGCCGAGGCCGCGGAGGTGGTGCGCCAGCCGGTTCGCGCGGGCGTTCAGCTCCCCGTACGTCAGCTGCGCGTCCTCGAAGACCACCGCCACCGCGTCGGGCGTGCGCCCGGCCTGCGCCTCGAACCGCTCGTGGATGTACGAGTCGGCGGGATACGGCGCCTCCGTGCGGTTCCACTCCTGCACCACGCGCCGGCGCTCCTCGTCCGAGAGCAGCGCCAGCCGGTCCACCGGCCGGGTCTCGCCGGCCGCCATGCCCGCGAGCACCCGGCGCAGGTACCCCGCGTAGCGCTCCACCGTCTCCGGGTCGAACAGCACCGTCGCGAACACCACCTCGCCCGCGATGCCGCCCCCCTCCTCACGCAGCTCGAGCGAGAGGTCGAGCCCGGCCGTCGCGCCCGGCTCCAGGCCGGGCAGCCCCGGCCCGCTGCCGGGTGCGTCCCGCCACGCGAACGCCGCCCGGAACAGCGGCGTGGTCCCGGGAGCGGCGCCGTCCGGCTGCACGAGCTCCACCACCCGCTGGAAGGGAAGGTCCTGGTTCCGCAGCGCCCCCCGCACCCGCGCCTCGACCCGGCCCACCAGCTCCGCGGCCGTGGGCGAGCCGGACAGGTCCACCCGCACCGGCAGGGGGTCCGCGAAGCAGCCGCTGCCCGTGGAGGCGCCGATCACCAGGTCCGTCTGCCCCGACAGCCGGCCCAGCACCGCGGCCCAGCCCGCCAGCAGCGTCGTGGACAGCGCCGCCCCGTGGCGGCCGCCGAGCGCCCGGAGCGCCGCGGTCACCTCCTCGTCCAGCTCCAGCCGGACGAGGGCCCCGGCGTGGTCCGGCTGCGCGGGGCGCGGGCGGTCCGCCGGCAGCTCCAGCGGCTCCGGGGCGTCCGCCAGCGTCTGCTGCCAGTACTCCGCCTGCTGCCGCAGCAGTTCGGGAGCGGGCTTCCGCGTGCGTCCAAGGTCGATGATCATCAGCCGGTTCTTTCGGGACAGATGGTTCGGGAGCGGAGCGACTGCATCCGGCGGACGGCGTACCCACCGGCGAGGCGTGGATACGACCGGTCCCTGCGCGGCCGCGCGGCCGCCGCACGATGGCCGGATAGCCGGCCGCGAGGCCGGGCTCACGGGGTGAGGCCGGCCCGGGGGGTACGGCGTGGCTCGGGCGCCGCATCGTTCGCCGATGCGCGAGCCCGGGCCCGCCACACGTTCGATTGTGCTTGGATTTCCCGCGAAACGTCAGTAAACGAGAGTACTCGCGACTACGCGGTTCGCGCCGCCTGCTTCCCTGCCGCTCGCCGGCGGTCCGGGCGTTCGCGGTCGGCGTGTCCTTCCCTGCTCGTACGGGTCGCGGCGGCCGCGTCCACGAACGGGACTCGGGCCGGGAAAGCTCCACCGCGGGGAGAGAGATGGAAAGGGAGCGCGAATATAACTGCCGCAAACGATTGTTTCAACCCACCCCCTCCGGGCTCCGTCATCGGGGACCGGTGCTCCCGCCGTTTCACGTCGGATGTCCCCTTTCACCCGTTCGCCGTCGCGCCGGGACATTTTCGGGATACCGGCACGGCCGCGTGATCCCTTTTCACCCGTGCGACGCACATCGGCAGGTTCGTGGTCGCACGGTAAGCAGCATCCGCCACCTCAATGCGAGACGCCGCCGCTCTTCCGAGCGGCGGCGTCTCCTACAGTAGCCGACTTTTTATCTCCGAACCGCGGGCGGCGGCGATCCTCCCGCCGACGCCTACTCCACCGTCACGCTCTCGGCCAGGTTGCGCGGCTGGTCCACGTTGGTGCCGCGCAGCACGGCGATGTGGTAGGCCAGGAGCTGCAGATCGGAGTTCCGGGTCTCACCGTAGATCTCAATGAACTGGTCCGCGTCCGCGGTCAACTCCGCCGTACGGCCGAGCAGGTGCAGCGCGTGGATGCGCCCGAACCGTGCCGCCGCGGGCAGGAGGAACCGGAGCGACTTCTCCGCGGCATTCTTCGGCCCAGCTCCCTCTGGTCGCCTTCGCGCTCATTGCGCAGGAGTTCCCACCTGCTGTGCGCTGCGGTGCCCGTAAGCGGATTGCGGGCTTGCTCGGCCAACTGTTCGAGGAATGCGGCGACCGTTTGCCGGCATGGGTGCGCGGAGAGCTCGCTCCCCTGGCGCGCCCGCCTGCGCGGCCGCAGTGGTAACGCGCGACCCGTGCACGATGATCTCCGCGAGCGGCTGGAATGCCTGGGTCGCTCACGGCGCTCCAGCCCACGGCGGAGCGGGGAGCCCCCGGTCGGAGGCTCCCCGCTCGTGTCTTCCCGGAGCCGGCGTCTACGCCGGACCGTGTGCCGATCAGAAGGCGATCACACCCTCGATCGCGATCCCGCGGAACTGCGCGCCGTGGCGGATGTCGGTGGCCGCGAACCCATCGTAGTCCTGCTGGACGAACTCCGCCTTGGTCAGCAGGTTGCGGGTCAGGAACCACCCGGCCGCCAGCGCCCGGCGCGTCACCTTCAGGCCCGTCTGCTCGGCCCAGTCGCCCTTGACCCGGTTGTAGCGGGCGCCGACGTACACCCGGTCGCCGAAGAGGCGGTACACCACGTCGCCGGCAAGCTGGCTGACCTCGCGGCGCTCGGTGGCCGTCGCCGACTTGCCGCTGGCCCACTCCATCACCCCGAACAGCTCCAGGTTGCCGATCTCGACGTAGGGGTTGATCTGCCGCGCCGTGATCTCGTTGCTGAACCCGGGGTTGATGCGGCCGTTGGTGAAGCCGGTGCCCACCCGCTGGGCCGTCGTGTCCTCCATGACGCCCCAGTAGCGCGAGCCGGTGCGGTCGCCGCCGTAGAGCGTCACCGAGGGCGACGACTCGGCGCTGTAGACGCTGCCGGTCAGGCGCACGCGCAGCAGGTCGCTGAAGCGGTGGTCGAAGCCCAGCTTGCCCAGGAAGGCGGGCGAGGCGTCCACCGCGCCCTCCTTGACGTTGCCCTTGTTCTCGCCCGAGGTCACGCCGCCCACCACGAAGCTCCCGAAGGGCCCGCGAACCATCACCTCCGCGCCGATCTCCGTCGTGAACGCATCGAGGACGTAGTTCTCGATGAACGGGTTGCGGATGGTGTTGCCGTTGTCGCTGCGGCGGAAGTGCGCGTCGCCGTAGTTGATCTCCATGTGGCCGGCGCGGATCGTCGTGTACTCCATGATCCGGTTGAGCACGGGGACGTCGAACGGCGAGGCGTCGATGGTCGCGTAGCCGCCCTTGACCCAGAACTCGTTGTGGTGCCGGCTGGCCATGTAGCTCTCCAGGTCCACCCGGATGCCGCGCGCCAGCTGCGCGCCGATGTTCAGGTTGGCGCTGGCCAGGTTGAAGCCGGGGCGGATGTTGGCCAGCATGGTCTTGGGCGCCGGCGCCGCGTCGGTCTCGTGGTCCAGCGACTGCCAGGTCTGCGCGAAGGCGCCGCCGATCTGCAGCTGCATCCCGGCGAACTCGCTGCTCTGCTTGGCGGGCTCGAACTCGCCGATGCCGCCGGCGGCCGGCGAGCCGATCACCACCGGGACCGGGGCCATCGGGGTCGGCGCCAGGATGCTGGTCGCCTTCTTCGGCGTGGCGCTGTCCACCGCGGCCTGCGTGTCCGCCGGGGGGGCCGAGCTCACGGCCAGCTGCTGCGTCTGCGCCGCAAGCGGGGCCGCCGTCAGCACGGCCAGCGTCAGCAGCGCACGATTCAGGGTTCTCATCGTTCTCTCTCCGCGTCAGGCCGGATCTCGGTGGTTGGAGGCGCGGATGTGCGCCCCCCGGTACTTCGCGGCTATCCGCCGCCCGATCGTCCTCGCTACTGCCCCGACCGCGGGTGAGGCGGTGGGCCGGCGGCGCATTCGTCCGGCCGACGGGGAGAAGCTAGCCGCGGGGCGATGCCGCGCCTGCGGGGTGAAGGCAGGGACCGCTGACGGGAGGAGCATGAGACCGTGTGTAGGGAGCGCGACTACAGGCAGGCGGTTCACCCGGGGCCAAACGACCGACCCCCGCGCGGAATCCGCACGGGGGCCACGCTCGTGCGAGCTGTGTCCCAAGCCGCGAGCGCACGCCACTCGCGCGTCACAGCAGGCGGTTCTTCAGCGCGCGGCGGTGGCCGCCTCCCGTCCACCTTCCGCGTCCGAACCCACGGCGTGCTCCAGAAAGCGCTCGACGTCCCGCCGGAGCCGCTCCCAGTCCGTGTACTCGTGGTCGCGTGAGGTGTCGGTGTCGCCGCCCTCGCGCCGTGCGATCCGCTTCATGATCCAGCGCGTGAGCAACCCGTACTTCGTGTAGGCGAGTGCCCCCGCGACCGTGGAAACCCTTCCCGGCCGCCACCCGGTCGTCCTCAGGAACTCCTCCGCGCACCTGCGCGCGTCCGCCCGCTGGCGCGGCTGCTTGCCCGCCGCCGAGAGGCTGACGGAGAAGAACGCCGCCGGCACCGACTGCAGCGCCGGCAGGTTGTCGCGGACGAAGCGGGCGACCGGTGCCTGGTGGGTCCCGCGGTGGACGGACGCGGCCACGATGAGGGCGTCGTAGCAGGCGGGGAGGGCCCGCACGGCGCCGCCGCCGGCCTCCACGACCGTCGCGAGGTGTCCGTGCTCCGTGGCCACCGCCGCGATCCACGCCGCGATCTTGCGGGTCTGCCCCTCGGTCGTCCCGTAGACGATCAGCACTTTGGCCATCATCTCCTCCTCATCTTCGGTGATCCTCCGCGCGGGCCGCGTGCAAGGCGGCCGCGCCCGCTGTCCTCACCCCGCGGTCGCGGCGATCGTGTGGCCGCCCTCGATCAGCTCCTTCAGGCGCTGGAGGAACCGCGCGGCCGGGGCGCCGTCGACCACGTCGTGGTCCACGGACAGGGTGAGGCTCAGGTATTCGCGGGCCTCGATCCCCCCGTCCGGGGCGAAGCCCGGCCTGGTCCCGATGCCGCCGATGGTCAGCTGAAGCGTGTAGCCGCCGATCGGGATCCCCCATCCCGGGCCCTTGCCGAACATCCCCACGGCGGTGACGCAGACGGTCCCGCAGAGCCGCTTCCACAGGCGCGGCCGCCCCGCCACCAGGCGCCATCCCCAGCGGACGAGGAAGACCGGGATCCGCCCGCCTGCCTCCATCCGGCGGTGCGCAGCCATTCCCCCGGACTGCAGCGCCCGCAGCTCGTCGTGGATCTCGCGGTAGGTGCGCTGGTTGGCGGCGCGGACGACGTACGGCGCCGCGATACGCCCGTCGCCGCCCTCGTGCTCCACCAGCACGCACACGTCGACGTCGTCGAAGACCACCAGCCGCCGCCGTCCGAGCCGGTACGCCTGCACCATCGGGTGTTCCTCCACCGCCCTGGCCAGGGCGGCGATCACGAACGCGGTGAACGACAGCGACTCCCCCGTGCGTGCCCGGTGGTCTCGGAGCAGGCGCCGGGGGAGCGTGACGTCCAGCTCGACGAGCGCGTGCACCAGGTGCTTGCGGCGCGCCACGTCCAGGAACCCCGCGATGATCCGCCGCGAGCGGGGAAACGGCATCACCCTGTGACCATCTCCCTTGACGCTCATCCCCGGCGACCTCCGTGGCGAGAGCTCCGCAGCCGTGCGAGCGGACATCCGGCCTCCCGAACGCTGGCGACTGCGCCGGAAAGCGATGTCGGGCACGCGACGCTGCTGCTGTCGGACGAATCCCCCGATCGGCACCTCGCGCCCTCGTGCGCGGCGCCCGTTACGCACGCCATCCCGCCGTCTCCCACGCACCCGTGGTCCGTCTCCCCACACGCACGCTCCGACTGCCCCCCGCACGGATACCGGCCGCGTACCGACACCCGCACGCCGACCCGCGGACGAGATTGGAGGCGGATGATCGGCGGCGCACCCGCGCCGCCCGGCGGGACCAGGACCCGAGCGGAGGGTGAACGGATGAGACGGATGATCCAGGTGGGCGGGCTCGTGGGCGCGGTGGCCACGCTGGTAGCGATGGCCCTCCCTTCGCCGACGCTGCAGTTCGCGCCGGGCAGCCGGGTATGGCTGGAGGGCACGTCGACCGTCCGCAGCTACCGGTGCGAGACCACGCAGGTGCAGGGCAGCGCCGCGCTGAACGGCGAGAGCACGGAGCTCGCGGAGGTGAGCAAGGGCGTGCGGGCGGCGCAGGTGACGCTGCCGGTCGCGTCGCTGGACTGCCGCAACGGCACCATGAACGGCCACATGCGCCGCGCGCTCAAGGCCGAGCAGAACCCCAGCATCCGCTTCCGCGTGACGTCGGTGTCGGTGACGCCGAGCAGCGTGGCCGCGGGCGCGGTGCGGATGAGCGGGCCGTTGACCATCGCCGGGCAGGACCAGGCCATCAGCCTGAACGCGCAGATCAGCCGCGAGGCCGGCGGCAACATCCGCCTCAAGGGCAGCAAGCAGCTCAACATGACGCAGTTCGGCGTGCAGCCCCCGCGGCTGATGATGGGCACCATGCGGGTGCACGACAACGTGACCGTCAACTTCGACGTGGTCCTGCGCCCGTAGCGGGGGAGCTTGCGGGAGGCGCGCCAGGTTGATGTGGAAGGGTGGGTCGCCTGCTGACCCCGGCGGGAGGCCACATCCGGTGCAATTCGCGCGAGGGCGGGGGCCGACTGGTTCCTCGCCCTTCGTGCGTCGAAGCGGACGTTCGCGCGCGGGACACGTGGAGAGGGGAGAATGGAGACCATCCGCGTCCTCATCGTCGAGGACCACCTGCTGCTCGCCGCCGGCCTGGGAGCCATCCTCGGCGCGGTGCCGGGGATGTCCGTCGCCGGGGAAGCGGCTTCCGCCGACCAGGCGGGCGAGCGGGCAGAGGAGGTGCGGCCCGACATCGCCGTCGTGAGCCTGGCGCTGCGCGGCGGCGCGGGACTGGACGCGGTGCGGCGCTGCCGCCACGCCGGTGCGCGTGTACTGGC
>DASTLD010000343.1:0-2498 GCA_035715345.1 Longimicrobium sp. | reverse complement strand
GGTGACGCGCGATACCGTGCGCGCCATCCCCTTCTACCGCTGGTCCGCGGACGGGAGCCGCATCCTCTACCTACAGGACCGCGGCGGCGACGAGGCCTACCACCTGTTCGCCGCGGACGTCGCGGACACGACGGCCGCGCGCGACCTGACGCCGTTCCGCAACGTGGAGGTGGAGCTGATCGCCGTCCCCGCGCGCACGCCGGAGACGGTGCTGCTGACGCTTAACCGCCGCGACCCGCGCCTGGCGGACGCGTATCGCCTGGACCTGCGCACGGGCGCGCTGGAGATGGCGGCGGAGAACCCCGGCACCTTCCTGGGCTACGCCGCGGACAGCGAGAACCGCGTGCGCGCCGCCTACGCGCTGGACTCGCTGGGCCGCTACTCGCTGTGGACGCGCGAGACGGAGGCGCGGCCGTGGCGCATGGTGGCGCGCTACCCGGTGGAGGACCGCGTGACGCCGCTGCGCTTCCACCCGGACGGGCGGCGGGTGTACGCCACCAGCAACAACGGCGCGGACCTGTCGCGGCTGGTGCTGATCGACCTGGAGAGCGGCGCGGAGAGCGTCGTGGACCAGGACCCGCTCGGCGAGGCGGACCTGGAGCGGGCGCACTTCGACGACCGCACCGGCGAGCTGCTGGCCACGGAGTACGTCACCGACACCGCGCGCATCTATCCGAAGACGCCCGACGTGGCCGCGCTGGTGGACGTGATGCGTCGCACGCGGCCGGGCACCGTGGAGCTGGGGACGTGGTCGGCGGACCGCGGCGCGTTCATCGCCACCGTCTACTCGCCGGCGGACCCCGGCGCCACCTACCTCTGGCGGCGCGGCGCCGATGCGCCGGAGCTGCTGCACGAGCCGCGGCCCTGGCTGGCGCGCCACACGTTCGGGGCCACGCGGCCGATGCGCTTCACCACGTCCGACGGGCTGACGGTGCACGGCTACCTGACGCTGCCGCCGGGCCGCGAGCCGCGTGGCCTGCCGCTGGTGCTGCTGGTGCACGGCGGCCCGTGGGCGCGCGACTACTTCCGCTTCGACTCCGAGGTGCAACTCTTTGCCAACCGCGGCTACGCGGTGCTGCAGGTCAACTACCGCGGGTCCACGGGATTCGGCAAGCGCTTTGCCCGCGGCGCGCGGAAGGAGTTCGGGCGGGCCATGCACCGCGACCTGCTGGAGGCCGTGGACTGGGCGGTGGCGCAGGGGTACGCGGACCGCTCGCGCGTGGCCATCGTGGGCGGGTCGTACGGGGGATACGCGGCGCTGGTGGGGCTGACCTTCACGCCCGGCGCGTTCGCGTGCGCGGTGGACTACTCGGGGCCCAGCAACCTGGTGACGCTGCTGGAGTCGTTCCCGCCTTCGTGGGGGCCGTACCTGCCGCGCGCCTGGTACCCGTTCGTCGGCGACCCGCGCGACCCGGCGGACCGCGCGGACATGCTGGCCCGCTCGCCGCTGCTCCGCGCCGATTCCGCGCGCGCGCCGCTGCTGATCTTCCAGGGCGCCAACGACCCGCGCGTCACGCAGGAGCAGTCGGACGCCATCGCGCGGGCGCTGCACCGGCGCGGCATTCCCGTCACCTACCTGCTGGCGGGCAACGAGGGGCACGGCTGGGGCAACCAGGAGACCGCCCTGGCCGTCAGCCGCGCCGCCGAGCTGTTCCTTGCCCGCTGCCTGGGCGGCCGCGTACAGCCGCAGGCAGGGCCCCAGGTGGAAGCCGCCCTCCGCTCACTGACGGTAGACATGGACACGCTGCGAGGCGGTTCCCTATAGGGGACTTTCTGCCCAAAACAGGGCGGTTGTCCCCTATAGGGGTACAACGCGACTGGCCCGTGGGGCCTACGGGCGGGGACCGAGACCGGCGGCCAGCCAGTTCTCCAGCAAGACGGCACGCTCCAGGATCAGGTCGTGGATCTGGTCCAGCACCGGGGCGTGTGCATGCTGCGACGCCACCTGCCCGAAGACGGAAGCCACCTGGCCCCGCGCCCGGTCGATCAGCGGTTCCCCGAGCCGGGCAACGGCCGCCGGCTTCATCCCCAGCGACCGCGCGAACTTGTCGAGCGCCGTCCGGTGGAGGGCTTCCGGCGTCCTCTGTCCCCCGACCTCGATCGAGAACTGGCGGTCGAGGTGGGGATAGACGTGCGTGGAGACCACGTCGTACACCGGCGCCAGCTGCAGCCCGTCCGGCGTGTAGAGAAGCGCCAGGTTCTTGGCGTGCGCGTCGTTGTTTCCCACCAGCAGGTTGAACAGCACCCATGACGCGAGCACGTCGATGTCCCGCAGCGGGTTCGCGGTGTGCCGCCGGATGACGTGCACGATGTCGGCGTACGCGGGGCCGCCGCGCGCCTGGTACTTCTGCGCCGACCGGTGGCCGGTCGCCTGGCAGAAGTCCTCCTGGTGGATGCGCCGCAGGGTCCCGTTCTCCATCTCCCACCGGTCGAAGCGGGCGCTCTCGAACAGCAGGCGTCCGCTCCCCCACGCCGCGGAGTCCGCCGTGTCCAGGCCG
>DASTLD010000342.1:0-3293 GCA_035715345.1 Longimicrobium sp. | reverse complement strand
GTGCTCTCCGCCGCCCGGACGCTGCAGACGGACGCGCAGTTCGTGATGATGACCGGGCACGGCTCGGTGTCCTCGGCGGTGGAGGCGGTGCGGCTGGGCGCCTTCGACTACCTGTCCAAGCCGGTGGACGTGGACGAGCTGGCGCTGGTGGTGGAGCGCGCGCTGCGCGAGACGGAGCTCCGGCGCGAGCTGGCGCGGCTGCGCGGCTCGGCGGGCGAGGGGGCGCGCGCACGCATCGTTGGCCGCGCGCCGCCGATGCGCCGCCTGTTCGAGCTGATCGAGCGGGTGGCGCCCACCCGCGCCACGGTCCTGGTGACCGGCGAGACGGGGACGGGCAAGGAGCTGGTGGCCCGCGCGGTGCACGACCTGTCCGACCGCGCGCGGCGCCCGTTCGTGGCCGTCAACTGCTCCGCGCTGCCGGAGACGCTGCTGGAGTCGGAGCTGTTCGGCCACGTGAAGGGCGCCTTCACCGGGGCGGTGGCGGCGCGGCGCGGACTGTTCGAGGAGGCGGCGGGGGGCACGCTCTTCCTGGATGAGATCGCCACCGTCTCGCCCGCCATCCAGGTCAAGCTGCTGCGGGTGCTGCAGGAGCGTAAGGTGCAGCGGGTGGGCGGCGGCGCCTCGCTGAACGTGGACTTCCGGCTGGTCGCCGCCTGCAACGTGTCGCTGGAGGACGAGGTGGAGGCGGGGCGGTTCCGCGAGGACCTGTTCTACCGGCTGAACGTCTTTCCCGTGCACGTGCCGCCGCTGCGCGAGCGCGGGGGCGACATCCCGCTGCTGGCGGACCACTTCCTTCGCCGCGTGGCGCGCGAGCACGGCGTGGAGCCCCCCGCGCTCTCTCCCCGGGCGCTGGCGCGGATGACGGACTACGCCTGGCCGGGCAACGTGCGCGAGCTGGAGAACTTCGTGGAGCGCGCGGCCATCCTGCACGCGGGCGCCGCCACGCTCCCCTTCGACCCGCCGCGGGGCTCGCGCCCGGAGCCGGAGCGCGAGCTGGCGGGGCGCGCCCGCCGCGAGCGGTGGACGCTGGAGCGGCTGGAGCGCGAGCACATCCTGCAGGTGCTGGAGGACACGGCCGGCAACCAGGTGCGCGCCGCCGAGATCCTGGGCATCGACCGGCGCACGCTGCACCGCAAGCTCAAGGAGTACCGCGGCGCCGCGGTGGCCGATCCGCCCTGATCCGCCCGTCGGTAACCCGTCCGTTACATTCGCCGCGTATCATTCTCGTTCCCCGCAGATCCGCCCCACCTGCAGCATCCATCATCATCATGCCGTTCTCGATCTCCTCCGTTGACGGAGTCATGCGCATCGTCCTGTCCGGCACCCTGGTCCCTGAGGAGCTGGTTCGGATGGCGGATGCGCTCATCGAGGCCGAGGCCGCCGCCGCGGTGTGCCCCCACCGCGTGACGGACATGACCGCCCTCACCCGCTTCGAGGTCGGGTTCGAGGACATGTCCGAGCTTGCGCGGCGGCGGCGCAACCAGCCGCCGGCGAACCCCATCCGGTCGGCGATCGTGGCCGCCACCCCGGTGCAGCTCGGCTTCGCCCGCATGTTCCAGACGCTCAACGACCATCCGCGGATCACCATCCGGATCTTTCCCGACCTGGACGGCGCGCTGGCGTGGCTGGCGGAGGAGCCGCCGTCTCCCGGCGAGTGATCGTCCGGGACAGGATGATGACGTGATGGAGTGATCCATCCCCAAGCGCCGACGCCCCGCGTCGGCGCTTTTGCATTGCAGGCAAGCTTGTCCGCGCACGATCGCCCCACCCCTGGGACAAATCGTCCCACCTCCCCGACGCCACCTGTTCCCTGTCCTGTTCGCAAGCTGTTGCATCGCAGCGGCATCGACATCGTTTGTCCGCGCCCGGCGCCGACGGTACGGAACGGGCCTTATCCGGACGGCGAAGACCGACACCCATACCGCCGCATCAGAGCGCCAACGGAGAGATGACTCCACCCACCGCACCCCACGCCACGCCGCGCAGGAAGATCCTGCTC
The DNA here is from genome assembly GCA_035715345.1 of Longimicrobium sp. GTDB lineage: Bacteria > Gemmatimonadota > Gemmatimonadetes > Longimicrobiales > Longimicrobiaceae > Longimicrobium. The sequence goes on along the minus strand of DASTLD010000342.1, from coordinate 1,294 downwards.
GTGGACGACTCCGCGACCACGCACATGTGGATCCGGATGATCCTGAACAAGAGCGAGTACGACATGGTCTCCGCGCACGACGGGCAGCAGGGCGTGGACGTGGCCCTGGCCGAGCTCCCCGACCTGATCCTGATGGACGTGGTGATGCCGCGCATGGACGGCTTCGAGGCGTGCCGTGCCCTGCGCGGCCACAGTGCCACGCGCGACATCCCCATCGTGATGGTCACCACCCGGTCCGAGGCGCGCAGCGTGGAGAGCGGCTTCATGAGCGGCTGCAGCGACTACGTCACCAAACCCATCGACGGCCTGGAGCTGCTCTCCAAGGTCAGGAGCTTCCTGGGCGAATGAGCTACGAAATTCTTGCGCGGCGGACCCACGAAGAGGTGCGCGCGGCGTCCCTGTACGTCCACGCCCTCCGCATCCTGCCGCGCCCGCCGGCCAGCGACCCCGCGAGGCGGCGCCTGTTCGCCGTGGGCTCCAGGAGCGGCCGCGTCGGCTGCGCCCCCCGGTCCACCCACGGCCCGGAGCCGCGCTCCACGGCCGGGAGCGTCCGGGACGCATGAAGCGCGACGCCGAGGCGCGGCCGACGGCCGCCCAGACGAACGAGTCCGCCCGCGACCGGCTGGACCGCTGCCAGGCCGAGGTGGTGCGCCTGCGCCGCCGCGCCGAGGCCGCCGAGGCCGCCAACCACCGCATGGCCGCCGAGCACGCCGAGCTGGCCGAGGGCCTGTCGGTGCTCACCCGCCTGTGGGTGGCCGCCTCCGCGCTGCACGAGGCGGCCGACGAGGACGCCGCCCTGCGCGCGCTGGAGGAGGTGATGATCAACCTGGCCGGCACCGAGGAGTTCGGCGTGTTCGAGGTGGAGGGGGGCCTGCTGGTGCCGGTGCACGCGTTCGGGGTGGCGGACGCCCGCCTGCACCGCCGCGCGCCGGCCGGCGTCGTGGCGCGCGTGCTGGAGAGCGGGGACGCCTGGCGGGCGGACTCGCCGCACCCGGACCCGGCGGACGGGGCGGACCCGCCGTGCGGGCCGGCCGCCTGCATCCCGCTGCGGATGGGCGGGCGGGTGGCGGGGGTGGTGGTGGTGTGGAGCTTCCTGCCGCAGAAGCTCACGTTCGAGCCGTTCGACCTCGAGCTCTTCGCGCTGCTCGCCAACCGTGCCGCCCCGGCGCTCCGCGCGGCGCGGCTGCTCGGGGCCGCGGCGTGAGCGTGCCCGCCGCGACGGCCTCTGCAGCCGCGCCGCTCGATCCCGGGGCCTTCCTGGCCCACGCCGCCCGGCGGCTGCGGCGCAGCCGGG
>DASTLD010000341.1:0-4087 GCA_035715345.1 Longimicrobium sp. | reverse complement strand
TCGCCGCGTGGCGGACCGCTTCGGCGGCACCGGGCGCGCGGGGCTGGCGCTGATGCGCATCACCGGCATCGCCATGCTGCGGGGCGATCACGCGGGCGCGGCGGCGGCGGCGGGGGAGTATCGCCAGAAGCTTCCCTCCGGCCCGCTCTGGCCGCAGGCCACGTACTGGGCCGCGCGCGCGGCGGAGGCGCAGGGGCGGCGCGAGCCGGCGGCGGCGCTGTACCGCGAGATCCGCCGCCGCGAGCCGCTGTCGTACTACGCGCTGCGCGGCGCCGAGCGGCTGCGCGAGCCGTACTGGCCGCTGCAGCTGGCGGACGATCCCGCGGCGGACGGGGATGCGGCGCGGCGGGCGGCGGGGTGGATGTACGCGGTGGACCTGCTGCGCGCGGCGGGGCTGGACGCGGAGGCGCAGGCGGAGGTGGAGCGCCGCGTGCGCGAGGCGGGGACGGACCGCGCGCTGCTGTACGCGCTGGCGGAGGGCATCAACGAGCGCGGCTACACGTCGCAGGGCATCCGCATCGCCCTGGCCATGCAGTCGCGCGGGGAGCCGGCCAGCGCGCGCTTCCTGCGCATCCTGTACCCGCTGCCGTACGCCGGCATCATCCGCGGCGAGGCGCGGGCGCGCGGGCTGGACCCCGCCATGGTGGCGGCGATGACGCGGCAGGAGTCGTGGTTCAACGCACGCGCCGTCTCCGGCCCCGGCGCGCGCGGGCTGATGCAGGTGATGCCGGAAACGGGTCGCGTGCTGGCCGCCGGCGCCGGCATCCGCCGCTGGGACGCGGAGCTGCTCTTCAACCCGGAGATCAACGTGGCCCTGGGCACGCGCTACCTGGCGGACCAGGTGGCGGCGTACGGCGGGCGCCTGCCCTACGTATTCTCCGCCTACAACGCGGGCCCGCAGCGGGTGGAGCGCTGGCGCCGCCTGCCGGAGGCGCGCGACCCGGAGCTGTTCACGGAGCGCATCCCCTACCAGGAGACGCGCGACTACGTGAAGATCCTGACCCGCAACGCGGCCCTGTACCGCGGCCTGTACCCGCAGCGCTGAGCCGGCGGATCACCCGTTACCCATCTCCGCGTGCTCCGCGGCTCCGCGTGAGCCCGCCGGACCGGAAGATGGGAAACCTTTCGCGGGCTGCGGCGTAACCCTGCTGCGCCGCGCGGCTGTGGCATCACGGCCGCGCGGCGGATATTTTTCCGCGTCGATCGCCGTCCCCGCGCCCCCCGACCCCGCAGAACGTGCCCAGATCGCGCCGCAGCAGCGCGGCTCCCGCCGAGAAGGAGCCGGAGCGCACCCCGCCGGAGACGCCGGGCACCGCGGCGCGCGCCGCCCTGGCCGGGGGCCGCCGCGCCCAGCCCGCGCAGAGCAAGGAGAAGCCGGAGAAGCCCAGGAACGAGGTGGTGGAGTGGATCAAGTCCATCGTCATCGCGCTGGTGCTGTTCCTGTTCATCCGCACCTTCCTGCTCATGGCGTACTCCATCCCGTCGGAGAGCATGGAGGACTCGCTGCTGGTGGGCGACTTCCTGATGGCCAACAACACGGTGTTCGGCGCCACGCTGCCCTTCACCGACGTGCGCCTGCCCGCCATGCGCGACCCGCGGCGCGGCGAGATCGTCGTGTTCCGCCCCGCCTACAACGAGCCGCGGCTGGACGTGGTCAAGCGCGTCATCGGCATCCCGGGTGACACGCTGCAGATGGTGGGCGGGGTGGTGATCCGCAACGGCCGCCGCCTGAACGAGCCGTACGCGCACTACGACACGGGCGTCAACGACCCCATCGGCTTCAACGGCTCCGGGCTGATGGACCCCACCGTGCGCCCGGAGATGTACGGCGCGGGCAACCACCTGGCGCTGCTGCTGCCCTCCGTGAACCGCGACACCTACGCGCCCCTGCGCAACGACTGGGGCCCGCTGGTGGTGCCGCCCGGCAAGTACTGGCTGATGGGCGACAACCGCGACCAGTCGCTGGACTCGCGCTTCATGGGCCCCGTGCCGCGCGAGGTGATCCGCGGCAAGCCGCTGTTCATCTACTACTCATACGACAAGCACGCGGACAAGCCGGTGCGCTTCCTGACCGCCGCCCGCTGGCGGCGCATCGGCAAGCGCATCCGCTGACCCGGTGAGCGCCACCGCCCCGGCGGCGGAGGCGCCGCCCTTTCCCGCGCGCGCCGGGCTGCCGGACCCGCCGGGCCCCCGCGGCCCGCTGGCCGGGCTGCGCGGCTTCCGCGCCTTCCACCGCGACCCCGCCGGCGCGCTGGCGGACCTGCGGCGCGCGCACGGCGACGTGGCGCGCTTCCAGGTGGCCACCGCCCGCCTGTACCTGCTCTCGCACCCGGACCTGGTGCGCGACGTCCTGGTCACGCACCACCGCAACTTCATCAAGAGCAAGGCGCTGCAGCGCGCCCGCATCATCCTGGGTTCGGGGCTGCTGACCAGCGAGGGCGACTTCCACCTGCGCCAGCGCCGCCTGAGCCAGCCCGCCTTTCACCGCGACCGCGTGGCGGAGATGGCGGGGACGATGGTGCGCCACGCGGAGGCGGCGGGCGCGCGCTGGCGGGCGGGCGCGGAGATGGACGTGGCGCGGGAGATGAACCGCCTGGCGCTGGCCATCGCCGGCGAGACGCTGCTGGGCGCGGGCGTGGAGGGCGAGGCGGACGCCATCGGCGGCGCGCTGGACGACGTGCTGGGCCTGTTCAAGCGCCTGCACAACCCGTTCGGCGCGCTGCTGGACCGGCTGCCGGTGCCGGGCACGCTGCGCATGCGGCGCGCGCGGCGGCGGCTGGACGACACCATCCTGCGCGCCATCGCCGCCCGCCGCGCCTCCGCCGGGCCGCGCGGCGACCTGCTGGGCCTGCTGCTGGCCGCGCGCGACGACGAGGGCGACGGCGGGGGGATGACGGACGCGCAGCTCCGCGACGAGCTGCTGACGCTGTTCCTGGCCGGGCACGAGACCACGGCCAACGCGCTCGCCTGGACCTGGCACCTGCTGGCGCTGCACCCGGACGCGGAGGCGCGGCTGCACGCGGAGGTGGACGCGGCCCTGGGCGGCGGGTCCGCCACGGCGGACGACTACACGCGCCTGCCGTACGCGCGCGCGGTGCTGGCGGAGTCGATGCGGCTGTATCCCCCCGCGTGGGTGGTGGGGCGGGAGCCGCTGGAGGACTACGAGGCGGGCGGGTGTCGCATCCGCGCGGGCAGCATCGTTCTGATGAGCCAGTACGTCATCCACCGCGACCCGCGCTGGTGGGACGCGCCGGACGCGTTCCGCCCGGAGCGCTGGACGCCGGAACTGGAGGCGTCGCTGCCGCGCTTCGCGTACTTTCCGTTCGGAGCGGGGCCGCGCAAGTGCATCGGCGAGGGGTTCGCGTGGATGGAGGGGGTGCTGGCGCTGGCCACCCTCGCGCGCCGCTGGAGGCTGCGCCACGCCCCCGGCGCCCGCGTGGCTCCGAAGCCCCTCATCACCCTGCGCGCCACGGGCCTGCGCATGCGCGCGGAGCCGCGGTAGGCGCGGCCATCCCCATCACCCGTCCGGACAGGAGGCCCTGCCATGCGCCGTCTCCTCCGCCCGTCCCTGACCGCCGTCGTGCTCGCCGTCCTCGCCGCGGCATCGCTGCGCGCGCAGAAGCCGGAGACGCCGCGGGGCTGCCCCGCGGAGGAGTGGCCGCGGGACTCGGTGGTCAGCCCCAACCACGGCGGGCTGGCCCTGTTCATGGCCACCTTCCTCTTCGTCCCGTCGGCCACGCTGCTGCACCCCGCGGGGCGCTGCACCGACGACGTGGCCCCGCTGGAGTTCATGCGGATGCACGCGTCGCTGGCGGCCGGGGGCGGCGGGTACGCCAACAACCGGCGCGGCGGCTGGGCGGGGTCGGTGCGCGCGGAGGCCATCGTGGGCAGGGTGTACGGCGAGTTCCGCTTCGAGCGCTACAACCTGGGCGGGTCCGTGCGGCTGCGCGGCGGGCGCGTGGGCTACCTGCTGCACCCGGTGCCGTCGCTGGCCGGCGGCGTCACGGTCGGCTACCGCGAGGCCAGCATCGACGAGGACGCGCTGGAGGGCCTGGAGATCGCCTTCCCGTTCTTCAGCGTGATGGGC